>JAZOMK010000193.1:0-8865 GCA_045653985.1 Clostridia bacterium
AGCATATCCATCTTGATAAGCCCGGTAGTATGGATACTGATGAATATAAAAAAATGCTTGATACCGCAAAAAAGAATAATTGTATCGTTCAGCTTGGCTATATGTACCGCTACAATAACGGTGTAAAACGCGCCATCGAACTTTATAAAAGCGGTGCTTTGGGCGAAATCACCATGATAAATGCTGAAATGAGTACGTTTCATGGTATCGAATATAAAAAGTGGTTGTCAAATTTTAAAGGCGGCATAATGTATATTTTAGGTAGCCATTTAATTGACCTTGCCGTATATTTTTTAGGCGAACCTAAAAAGATAATCACATTTTTAAAACATTCATTGCTTGACAATATTGATTTTGCCGATAATAATCTGGCAATTCTTGAATATGATAAGGCAATAGCGCGGATTTTTGCTTCAAGTGTTGAAGTCAATGGCTGGGGCAGAAGGCAGTTTTTTGTGTCAGGCACAAAAGGCTCGATAGATATTAAGCCTATCGAAAACGATATTGTTGTTTACGAAGCATTTAAGGATGATTGCCCCCATTGTTATGAAGATTTAAAAGTAAAGGCGGATATTGAGGATATTCCTAAAGACTGTAGATATGATGAAATGATAACGGATTTTTATCAATATATTATTGGCGAAAAGGAAAATCCGTTTACGTATGAGCATGAGTATCTTGTGCAAAAAACTATAAACGAAGTAATTAAAGGAGATAATTTTAATGGCTAAAAGAGTTCTTGTTTTAGGTTCAACGGGCGCAATGGGGCAGTATCTTGTGCCGTATCTTGCTGATATGGGATATCAGGTAACGGCAGTTTCATTGGATGATGAAATTCCATACAATGATAACGTAACCTGCATAAAAGGAAACGCAAAGGATTTTGATTTTTTAGGCGGTCTTCTTGCCAAAAAGTTTGACGGTATTGTTGATTTTATGATATATTACAGCCGCGACTTTATAAATTATTATAAAATGTTCCTTGAAAATACAGCGCATTATATATTTCTTTCATCATGCCGAGTTTTTGCTGATGAAGAAGTGCCTGTTAAAGAAACTTCGCCGAGGCTTCTTGACGTAACAACAGATGAAAAACTGCTTGCTTCAAACGATTATTGCATACATAAGGCTAAAGCAGAAAATCTTTTGCTTTTATCGGAATATAAAAACTGGACGATAGTTCGCCCTGCAACAACCTTTTCAAAAATGCGCTATCAGCTTGTTACCTTGGAAGCAACCAATACTGTAGGCAGAACGGTTCGCGGCAAAAAGGTTGTTTTACCTATTGAAGCTAAAGATAAACCTGCAACGTTAAGCTGGGCAGGCGACGTTTCAAGAATTATATCAAGATTACTGTTTAATGAAAAAGCAAAGTGTCAGGTATACAACGTTTGTTCGGCAGAAAGTCGCACGTGGGGCGAGCTTGCCGATTATTATAAGAAAATCTGCGGGCTTGAAGCAGTTTGGGTAGATAAAGAGGATTATTTAAAGATAATAAATCCACAAGTTCCCGATGGCGTCCGTTGGCAGTTAGATTATGCAAGATTATTCCATAGAATTACCGATAACAGCAAAGCTCTGGAAGCAACGGGGCTTAAACAGGAAGACTTTTTAAGTGTTTATGATGCTTTGGAAATGATGATAAAAGCCGTTCCTGAAGGATATGTTTTTAAGGAAAATGAAATAGATAAGCGCATGGATGCTTATTTGGAGGAGCATAATTTATGAAAGCAATGCTTGTTGACGAAGACCAGAATTTAGTATGGTCTGAGGTTACTGACCCCGTTATCAAGGCTGACGAGGTTTTAGTAAAAATTAAGGCGGCGGCACTTAATCGTGCTGACTTATTGCAAAGGCAAGGTAAATATCCTTCGCCTGAAGGTTGCCCGCCATGGATGGGCCTTGAAATTGCAGGCGATATCATCAAAATGGGTGATGTTGCCAAAGAAAAGTGTAATTTTATTGTTGGCGATAAAATCTGCGCTCTTTTAGGTGGTGGCGGATATGCTGAGTACGTTGCAATTAAGTACGATATGCTTATGCCTATTCCTAAAGGACTTTCTTACGTTGAGGCTTCAGCTATTCCTGAAGCTTATGCAACTTCATACTTGAATCTTTTTATTGAAGGGCATCTTGAAAAAGGGCAGACGGCATTTATTCCTGCAGGGGCATCAGGGCTTGCAAGTGTGGCAATACCTATGGCAAAAGTCTTTGGTGCAAGGGTAATTACCAGCGTTTTAACTGATGAAATTCGCGAAAAGGTAAAGAAAACGGGCGCTGATATTATAATAAATTCAACAACTGAGGATGTTGCTGAAATTCTTAAAAAGGAAGAAGAATCAGGACACCCCGTTAATGTTTCGATGGACTGTTTATCAGGTGATACTTTAGGCAAAAGCCTTCCTTTTATGGCGCGTGGTGGCTATTGGATTGTAATTTCAACCTTAGCAGGTATTACAACGGAAGTTCAGTTAAGACCTCTTTTAACAAAAGGCTTGCACTTAGTTGGCAGTATGCTTAGAAACCGCACACCTGAGTTTAAGGCATATATTTTATCTGAACTTGTTTCAAAAGTTTTCCCCAAAATTGAAGCAGGCTTGATAACACCCAGCATTTATAAGGTTCTGCCTATTGAAAAAGCGCAGGAAGCCCACGGCATTTTAGAGCGTGGCGAAAATATCGGCAAGGTGGTACTTACTGTTGATTGATACTTTGCTTTTAACATTACAAAAGATATTTATGCTTTGCTCATTTATTATGATAGGGTACTTTCTTAAAAGGAAAAACATTATACCTAAAGAAAGCGCAAAAACTCTTTCATACTTAGGCACAAACGTAATTTATCCTGCATATTTAATAAAAAATCTTTCTTCAAGTTTTACAAGGGAAACCTTTAGCGAAAATCTGCCCTTATTTTTGTGGGGACTTGTATTTTTGTGTTGCGCAATGGTTGCAGGATTCCTTTGTGCCTTGTTTTTTAAGAAAAGCGATGTACCCAGAAATACCTTTATTTACATATTTTCATTTTCAAACTACGGCTATTTTGGTTATCCCGTAATTGAAGGCGTTTTCGGGCAGGAAGTTTTAGCAAAAACCATTGTTTTTGCAATACCATCGTCAATCGCTATCGGCTCAATAGGATATTTTCTTTTAATGGGCAAAGGTAAGAGTATTAAAAAAACACTTCTTTCACCCAATATTATTGCCCTTGTTGCAGGATGTACGTTAGGTCTTTTAAACGTAAAAATTCCTTATACAAGCCAAAGCATAACAGTTGGCTCAACAATTATGGGCTTTTTAAGCGATACGTTTGTTGCCGCATCAAACTGCATGAGTGCAGTTACAATGCTTTTAACCGGCTTTGTTTTAGGCAAATTTTCATTAAAGGAACTGTTTAAAAGTCCGTTATCATACGTAGTTTCCTTTGTTCGCCTTGCGTTTATTGCAATGGTTTGTGCATTGATATTGTATATTTTAGGCGTACGCGGACTTTTGTTTGCAATACCTGTTATAATCTGTGCAATGCCCGTTGGCATGAACACCATTTTGTTTACCGAGGCAGGTGGACGTGATTCCTCTGAAAGCGCGCGAATATGCTTTGTTTCAAATATAATGGGTATAGTTACCATTCCTATTGTGTTTGCCTTTTTATCAAACTTTATATAAAAAAATCGCAGTAGAAATACTGCGATTTTTTAATCATATACCTTGAAGAATGTGCATATTGCGGATATCGGCATCTTGTATTTTTTCGTTGACGGTATAGGCAAGCATTTCCATTTCGGCACATTTTGCCTTTGTTAAACCTTGCATTTGTAATTCAAGGGAAATGGTAGTGCAAATATTTTGTATGATCTTTGTTTTTTCAGTTGCTTCGCTTGCGGTGTTGCCACTTGATAAAAGATACTCAAGATTATCTGCTTGTTCGCTTAATTTTGGAAGCTCTTTTAACTTGCGGAAGCACCATTTATAATAGGGCATATAGGTGTTATTAAGTAAGAAAATCGTATGTAATGCGCTTTGAACAAACTCAAAAATCGCAAGCTGTGCCGCTGCATTTTCTTTGCGGGCAAGGCATCTTAAATAGTTATATTGCCCTGCTTGGCCCATAATGAGAAGATGTCCCGCCAACTTTTTTAAGCGGATGTTTTCGGGAAAATAACGCAAATTTTCTCTTATTAAGGTAAAATAACCTGAAGGATCAGAAAAAATCTCGCCATTAGTTGCTTCAAGCAAGCCATATTCAGGCGCAGTAAACCATTGTTCAATGGTAAGGTTGCTGTCAGGACATCCTATTTTTGAAGATAAAAAGTCAGAAACAAGCATAACGCCATGACGGTTGCCGCCAACGGGGTTAAGGGGAGAACGTGTAAAACCCATAAATTCTTTGGGCAGCTTGGCATAGGCGCGTTCAAGCAGAAAGGCTGTTTTGCTGTCAATGATATCTTCGCCGGGTAAAAAAATGCAAAAACCCGGCTCAAAATCATGGTCTTTTGAAATATCGTCATCATAGCCGTAACATTCTGAACCGCTACCTGCAAGACCGATGGCTAAAAAGGGGAAAATATCGGAAAATTCATTTTCAAGAAGTTCTTTTCCGTAAGCTTCATAATACTTTTTAGAAAGTTCAAGTCCCTTCATAAATCCTCCTTGAGCGTCCGTTAAGTTCTTTGGCATAGTCGATATAGCCGTAATAGCCAAATACCGAGGCGCATTTTTCGCACACAAAGGCATAGTTGCCATCAGTGCGGTTTTTGCCTGAATCCATGCAAGCCATCGCTTTTTGTATAAGTTCATCTATTTTGATTTTTCCGCTATTAAGACCAAGCTCTGTTTCAACAGCGGTTGCCATGTTAAGATAGGTGATTGCCTGCTCAGGCTCTTTATCAATATTGTTTTCCATAACTTTAAGGGCTTTGTTATAAAGAAATTCGGCATCGTTAAATCTTTTTAAATCAACAAGGGCAAGTCCCATATTATTATAAAGTCCGCCAAGTCTTTCATCGTTAGGTGAAAGATTTTTTTCATAAATGATTTTTGCTTTTTCGTAAAGGGGCAGGGCATCTTCAGCCATATCAAAAGCTTTAAAAACGGTTGCGCTGTTAAGGTAGGTGGTGGCGGCGCCAACGTTATTTTCAATGCCCATGTTTATAACTTGATTTAAAGCATCCGTAGCATATTTTAAGGCTTGTTCTTTTTCGCCAAGTTTTCTTGAAAGCCCCATAAGCTCGTTTTCAATTAAAAGTAAACCATGCCCATCGCTTGAATATTTAGCTTCATCAAGCCAATAATTAAGTAAGCGCTTTGCACCCTGATAATCATTGCTTTTTAATAAGGAATCAAGTTTATCAAGCACTCTGTCTTTAGGAATCACGTTTATACCTCCGATTTATTTAAAAAAAAGCGAGGTTTAAAACCTCGCTTAACCTATAACTATAGCATCAATTTCGTTAAGCTCTTCCATTGTAAATGAAAGATTTTCACTCATTTTAAGGTTTTCGATAATCTGTTCAGGCTTTGATGCGCCAATCAGAACGCTGGTGATGCCTTCACGGTTGTAAACCCACGCAAGCGCCATCTGGGCAAGAGTTTGCCCTCTCTTTTCTGCAATTTTATTAAGTTTTGCGATTTTTTCAAGGGTTTCAGGTGAAAGAGACGTTTCCTTTAAAAATCTTCCGTCGGTTTTTATACGGCTGTCATCAGGAATACCGAAAAGATAGCGGTTTGTTAAAAGTCCCTGCGCAAGAGGACTGAAAATAATCATTCCCTTTTTTGCATCAATGGCGCTTTTTAAAATGCCGTTATTTTCAATGGTTCTGTCAAAAATGGAATATCTGTTCTGGTTGATGATAAAGGGGCAATGAAGGTCATTAAGAATTTCTGCCGCTTTAAGCATAGTTTCACCATCATAGTTTGATAAGCCTACGTAAAGAGCTTTACCACTTTTTACAATGCTGTCAAGTGCCCACATGGTTTCATAAAGGGGCGTTTCGGGGTCCATTCTGTGGTGATAGAAAATATCAACGTACTCAAGATTCATTCTTTTAAGGCTTTGGTCAAGGCTGGCAGTAAGATACTTTTTACTGCCCTTATCACCGTAAGGACCATCCCACATAAAATAGCCTGCCTTTGTGCTGATAACCATTTCATCACGGTAATTTTTCATATGTAAATTAAGAATTTTACCAAAATTAGTTTCAGCACTACCGGGCTGAGGCCCATAATTGTTTGCCAAATCAAAATGTGTAATTCCGTTATCAAAGGCGGTAAAACACATTTGACACATATTTTCAAAAGAGCCTGTATCGCCAAAGTTGTGCCATAAGCCAAGTGAAACGGAGGGCAGTTTAAGTCCGCTTTCGCCGCATTTTCTATACTCGATGGAATTATATCTGTTTTCTTTTGCCGTATAATTCATAAAAAACTCCTTATTCAAATACGCCTGTTGAATAGTAGCGGTCGCCTGAATCAGGCAAAAGTACCACTATTTTTTTGTTTTCGTATTTTTTTGCAGTTTCGATTGCGGCACATAAGGCGCAGCCTGAGCTTATACCGCACAAAAGACCTTCTTTTAAAACAAGAAGTTTTGTAAATTTATATGCGTCCTCGTCAGAAACGGTTAAAACCTCATCAAGGATAGCGGTATCAAGAGTTTTAGGCACAAAGTTTGCGCCTATACCTTGTATTTTGTGAGCGCCTGCAACCTTTTTTGTTAAAAGGGGTGAGCTTAAAGGCTCAGCACCAATAACTTTAATTGATGGGTTTTTCTCTTTTAAAAATTTGCCGGTACCTGAAATTGTACCGCCCGTACCTATACCTGCAACGAAGATATCAACTTCACCGTCAGTATCGTTCCATATTTCAACGCCCGTTGTGTTGTAGTGGCTTATGGGGTTTTGCTCATTTTCAAATTGTCCTAAAATGATGGCTGATTTTTCGCTGTTTTTAATTTCTTCAGCCTTTTCGATAGCGCCTTGCATACCTTTTGCGCCTTGAGATAAAACAACGGTTGCGCCATAGGCACTTATTGCCGAAATACGTTCCTTACTCATTGTATCAGGCATAACAATAACAGCCTTATAGCCTTTAATTGCGGCAACAAAGGCAATGCCGATACCTGTATTGCCGCTTGTAGGCTCAATAATTACGGTATCTTTTGTAATTATGCCGTTATTTTCATAATATTCAATTATGTTTTTTGCAATGCGGTCTTTGGCACTTCCTGCGGGGTTAAGGGATTCAACCTTTGCGTAGATATCCGATTTTAAGTTAAACTCTTTTTTTATGTTTTTAAGTTCAACCAATGGGGTGTTGCCCACAAGGTCAAGGGCGGAAGAATAAATTTTCATAAAAAACCTCTATTTTAAATAAGCGTTTACTTGGTCGATTCTTGCATAGTCCTGACCATCGCCTTTATAGCAGATAACGTGGATTTTTTCTGCAAAAAGTTTATCAAAATCAAAATCACGGATAAGTTCATTGTTACTGCGGACTTCTGCAACAGTTGTCATTTTACCTTCATTTTCAACAACAACGTCAAAATCACGCAAGGTGAAATTCTGGTCAACAAGGAATAATCTTATGTTGTTGATAAATGATGGCTCTTTAAGTGAAACGATAAGTGAAACGGGATTTTCAAATGAGCATTTTTCAGAGCTTGCCCAACCTGCAAATCTTGCAGTTAAGCCGTTGATTGCTTTTTCAGGTAAACCACGTTTGTCGTATTTTTCGTGCCAATCGCTGGAAGTTGCAAAACCACCGATAGTAAGGCTCTTTTCACCGTAACCCGTTACAGTTAATTTCTTTTGCTCGTAAACGTTGCCTTTATAATCCTTAAAACGCAGGTAAACGTCAGCATCGAAAATGGGATTGATTTCATAGTTGTTGCCGACGATTACAGCATCAGCTTTATTTCCATTTTCGTCAACAATCTCTAATTCTGCTGTCTGTTCCCAATAATTATCGGGAGTAAACTGAGGTACAACAATTATGTTCTTGTCCTTTTCAGTAATAACATCACCTTTATTACACATAGGCGTAATGGCTTCAGGTGTACCGATAAATTCCGTTTTATCCTGCCTTACTGCAAGGAATTTGCGTGTGAAAACTTCATCTCCGCTTGTTGCGGTAACGGTAACAATGCCGTTTTTACCTTGTGCAATAAGGGTATTGCCTTGAAGTTTTGCAATAGTTTCATCATCAACTGTATAGGTGCAGGGTTTTTCAGAAACCAAAGTTAAAGTATCACCTTTAAATGTGAAGATGCTTTCGCGGTTTTCAGTTTTAATATCAAGGGGAAGATTATCAAAAATCTCGCGCTTTTTAGTAAGAATGTGAAGTGTTGAATCGTCTTGCTCTACGGGATATTCGGGGATTACAGCGGTATTATCGGTAACTTCTATCTGACCTAAATCATCAAAAATGCCTGTTTCAATATTAAAGTGAAGCAAGGTGTATGTGCCGTTTTCAACCTTTAACAGTTTTGCATCGCCCTTCTTTGTGTGATAGTTAAGCACAAAGTGGGTGTGATCGTGAAGAGTTGCATAAATTGAATATGGGTTAGGTGAAGTCCACCATTCGGCCTCCTGATAATGGGGGATAATATTCCACCAATCAAAGGCCTTGAAAAAGTTATTCATAATGGCGAATTTCTTTGCGCCTTCTTGCCTTACGCCTTCAAACCAGCGGAAATAGCCACCGTAATTCATCCATTCCTTTGTTGAAATGTTGCCGTTCCAGATGCCGTGCGCGCCGTAGCCGTAACCGCAAGCTCCGTTTAAATATGAGAAGTAGCCGTAGCAGTAGGCGGATTTTTTATCACTCCACAAATGCTCGTAGCCTGTTTCGTAGTTTACGATAGGCTTT
>JAZOMK010000194.1:0-4469 GCA_045653985.1 Clostridia bacterium
AAAAATGATAAAGGAAGTTTTTTATATGATATTTCCGTTACCTGAAATTGATAAAAAGCCAATACCGTTACCCCATTTTCCAACGCGCCAGCAAGCGTTTATTTTCAGGGCTTATGAGTATATCTCAATAAAAAAAATAGCCGAGGTTTTAAAAACAAGCGAAAATAATATTGAAAATGCCGTTAAAGAAATGGGCTTGCCCGATTTTAAGCCTACAAATGCATGGCTTGAAAAAGGTTATATTACCATTATTCGCCGAATGTGGCATATCCTTCCATATGCGCAATTATTGCAGTTGCTTGATATTACCGAAGAAGAATTTTCATTTATCTTAAAGGAGGATGATTTTTTCGGTATAAAATTAGGTAAAAAGCCTGATTGCGAGCCTTTGTACTTCCGCCCTTTAACAGAGGAAGAACAAGAACAAACAAAAAAATTAAAGGAAGTTTTATCCACCGTTGACGTTTCAGGCAAAGCTCCTTTTGATTTTGTTTACAACGTGCCTGATATTTCTTTTGAAGGTGAAGCACAGTTTGATACACGTATGATTTATGCTTTTTCAGGTTTATATCAGCACGCATTTGACGTTGACAGCACCATTTTCTGCCCTGATGAACAGCTTGAGGCATATAAAAAGTTAGGTGTAAACGGCATTTGGACGCAAGCAATACTTTCTCAGGTCGCCGAATTTCCCTTTGAGCCAAAGCTTTCAGAAGGCTTTGAAAAACGCATTGAACGTATGCGCCAATTCAGCGAGCGCCTTGATAAATACGGCATAAAGTTATATCTTTATATAAATGAGCCACGCTATATGCCTCTCTCATTTTTTGAAAAATATCCTGATTTAAAAGGACACGTAAGAGATGATAAAGCGTGCCTTTGCACATCAACTGAAGAAGTGCAGAATTATCTTAAAGATTCTATTGAGTTTGTTTGCAAAAGCGTCCCCTTATTAGGTGGTTTTTTCACAATCACCCGTTCTGAAAATCTTACAAACTGCTATTCACACGCAGGTCCTGATACCTGTACTTGCCCCCGCTGTGCAAAGAAATCAGCAGGTGAAGTTATCGGTGATTTGCATCGTGTTTTCCTTGAAGGCATCCGCCGTGTAAGCAAGGATATTAAGCTTTTTGCATGGAGCTGGGCATACAGAGAATTTACCGACGAAATTATACAGCATCTCCCCAAAGAGGTTATCCTTATTGCGCAAAGTGAGCGTAACGTTCCCTTTGAAATCGGCAACGTAAAAAGCTCAGTAGTTGACTATTCAATGAGCAATATCGGCCCCGGTGCGCAAGCAAAAAGCGAATGGGCGCTTGCAAAAAAATGCGGACTTGAAATTGCCGCAAAGGTGCAGGTAAATACCACTTGGGAATGTTCAACCGTTCCTGCAATACCCGTTGCGCCACTTATCGAAAAGCACATTGAGGGCATAAAAAAAGAAGGTGTGCGTCATCTTTTATTAAGCTGGACTCTTGGCGGATATCCTTGCGAAAATATTGCTTCTGCCGCAAAGTATTTTTATGAAAAATGCAGTTATACCGCAGAAAATCAAAAGACTTATGAAGCGCAAAAACAGTTTGCAAAAGCATTTAAGGAATTCCCATTCCTTTTAAGCGTACTTTATTTAGGCCCACAAAACGCAGGACCTTCCACCTTACTTTTTGAAGAACCAACA
The DNA here is from genome assembly GCA_045653985.1 of Clostridia bacterium. GTDB lineage: Bacteria > Bacillota > Clostridia > Christensenellales > QALW01 > UMGS1322. The sequence goes on from JAZOMK010000194.1 coordinate 1,679, forward strand.
GGCTATAAAGCCACAATGACGTGCTTTGCTTATGATGACCTTAACGGCTGGCGCAATGAATATACTCTTGAAGCTTTTGAAAGCCAATTTGCAAAATTATGTGATAAATGGGCAGAAGGCTTAAAACTGTTACCTGAAAACGATGAAACGGAAGTTACGCTTATGGCAGAAGCTTGTTATTGCATATATCGTTCATCATTAAATCAGATTCGTTTTATCACCGCGCGCGACGAAAAAAGATATAGCGATATGGTTACACTTGCAACTGACGAACTTGAAATTACAAAGAAAATGCTTGATTTAATGAACAAAAACGCATCTATCGGCTATGAAGCGGCAAACCATTACTACTTCTCAAAAGGTCAGCTTGTTGAAAAGATTTTAAACTGCAACTATATTATTGAAAAATTCAAAAAACTTATATAAAGCAAAAAGGGCTGTCGAAAGACAGCCTTTTTAGTTACTTATACTCTACGTTAAATTTTTTGCGGTATTCTGCCCAGATTCTGTCGCGTTCAACTGAACGTATACGACGCATTGCTTCAACAGTTAAATCCCAGGTACGCTGAGGGTTATCAGACGCATAGTTATTTGACTGTGCGCCCATAAAGCTCCAAGAAAGAATAGTTCTTGCGCCTGCATCATAGGCAGCTTCAGTAGCATGGATGATATCTTCTTCATACCCTGCCTTAAAATCAAAACCCTGAATCCAAACGTTATGGTCTTTTTTGAATTTATTACATACTTCAACAGTCTTTTTTGCACCTAAGTACACGCGTTCATAAGGGTCAACGGGATTTGACCTTGAACACCAATAAGGGTCTGTACCTATGTTATGAATTGTATCAATAGCGCAAAGCTCATCAATATTATCAATATATATGGCATGTACCGGTTCAAGCATTACCGTTACCATGTTTTGTAAGCCGAGGCTTGCAGAATATCCCGTAATATCACGGAAGAAATCAAGAATAGTATCGGTTCTGAATCTTTCAACGTCCGCATCTGCAACCTCGGGCATAGGTCTATTATATTTTTCTTCAAAAAGCTTTTTACAGATAGGACAACAGCAAGCAAAAATCTCCTTGCCGTCCTCAGTTTTCTTTTTAGGAATATTGGGCTCATCCCACATAATTGTTTTAGCGCCCGCATCCTTAACGGTATCAATCCACTTTTTTACAAACTTTCTGTATTCAGGATGATTAAGACACACGTTTACCGGTGCAAACTGCCCATTACTAAAAAGCATATGGGCATCGGGATGGAATGATAAAAAGTGTGATTTATCGCCCGGAGGGCCTCCAAGCCCCCAGTTATCAACCCAAACCTCAAGTCCCTGATCCTCAGTTATTTTAAAAATATCTTTCATTCTGTTGCTGTGTCTATCCCAATCATTATGAGAAAACATATGCACAACAATATCCATATCAGCTCTTGCAATTTCACGCATATCGTTCAATGCGTGGCTTGGCATACGGTTGCCGTGATATGCAACGCCCGTTTTTAAAGTACGTTTATCCATGATTTTCCTCCTACCTTTTTTTATATATTAGCAAAATCTTATTTGAATAACAATGGTAAATATTGCTACACTATATGTAGTTTTTGCCATATTACCCTAAAAGCACTTGTTATTTGTTCGGCTTCCAAATTCTTCACATTTACCGCAACGATAACAAACCTCATTATCACAAACATCATTTTTAAAGAAGTTTACAATATTTGAAACAGTAGTTTCCGCAATATTATCAAGTGCCTCATTGGTTAAAAACGCTTGATGGGATGTAACTATAACGTTAGGCATTGAAATAAGCCTTAAAAGCGTGTCATCGGTAATAATGTTATTGGATAAATCTTCAAAGAAGAACTCTGATTCTTCCTCATAAACATCAAGGCAAGCTGCCCCTATTTTTCTTGTACGGATGCCTTCAATAAGTGCTTCGGTATCAATAAGCGCACCGCGTGAGGTATTAACTATTACTACCCCATCCTTTAAGCTTTTCATTGTTTCAGCATTTAACATATGGCGCGTTTCATCATTAAGCGGGCAATGAAATGATATAATATCGCTTTTTTCATAAAGTTTTTCAAGTGAAACGTAATTGATATTACTATCCTTTATGGGGAATTTATCATAGGCAATAACATTCATATTAAAGCCTTTACAGATATCCATAAAAACTCTGCCTATTTTGCCTGTACCGATAATTCCTATTGTTTTATTATAAAGATCAAAACCTGTCATTCCGTTAAGGGAAAAGTTAAAATCGCGAGTGCGAATATATGCTTTATGTGTCTTTCTTACTTGCGTTAAAAGTAGTGCCATTGCGTGTTCAGCAACCGCATAAGGTGAATATGCCGGCACGCGCATTATATGAATTTTGCCGTATGCGTTTTTTACATCAACATTATTATAGCCTGCACAGCGCAAGGCTATAATTTTTATACCCATTTCATATAATTTATCTATTACAGATGCGTTTACCGTATCGTTTACAAAAACACAAACTCCCTCACACCCTTGTGCAAGGTTTACGGTATCAGCATTTAATTTCGTTTCATAAAATTTAAAAGTTATACCCTTTTCTTTTCCATACTTTTCAAAATGAACAATATCATAGGGTTTTGCATCAAAAAATGCTATATTCATAAAATCACCACGTATAGTATCTGTATTAAATATTGTTTTTATGAAAAGAGTGCCGAAAAAAATCGGCACTCTTAAAAATTATTCTTCTGTTGTTTCTTCTACAGCTTCTTCTGCAGCTTCTTCAACTTCTTCATCCTGAAG
>JAZOMK010000195.1:0-2130 GCA_045653985.1 Clostridia bacterium
GTAAATAGTAAAACCTTCAACGCGGGCATAATTTGTGTATTTTTTTACAAGGTCAGCGTTTGTAATACGATTGTTAAGCACCGCAGTCAAATATTCAACTTCATAATGCGCTTTTAAATAGCCTGTTTGATAAGCCACATATGCATAAGCAGCAGCGTGCGATTTATTGAAGGCATAGCCGGCAAACTTTGCCATTTGTTCAAAGACTTTTTCAGCCACCTTCTCGTCATGCCCCAAAGCGATTGCGCCTGGTATTGGTTTTCCGTTTGCACCCTTGCCCCCATAAATAAACTTTTGTTTTTCTGGAGGAAGTTTTTCTGGTTTTTTCTTACTCATAATTCTTCGCACGTTATCAGCTCCACCCAAACTGAATCCTGCCATAACTTGGAAGATTTTCATAACCTGCTCTTGATAAACAATACAGCCGTATGAGTTGTTTAAAATCCCTTCAAGACAAGGGTCATCATATTCTATAGATTCAGGGTGTTTTTTACCCTTAATAAACTTAGGAATAAAGTCCATAGGCCCTGGACGATAAAGAGATATTCCCGCAATAATATCTTCTAGGGTGGTCGGTTGAAGGTCTTTCATGAATCGTTTCATACCACCACTTTCAAGTTGAAACACCGCTTCGGTATTGCCTGAAGAAATAAGTTCAAAAACGGCAGGATCGTCATAGGTCATGGTTGAGAAGTCAATTGTGACGCCATGATTTTCTTTGATGTATTTTATGGCTTTATGAATATCTGTAAGCGTACGAAGACCTAAAAAGTCCATTTTAAGAAGGCCTAAGTGTTCAAGCTCGGTCATATCAAATTGAGTGATTTCATCATTTCCACTTTTTGCCATTGGAACATGGTCATAAACAGGATTTGGCGCAATTAAAACACCCGCCGCGTGCATTGATATATTTCTTGGCACGCCTTCAAGTTTTATTGCCATGTCAACAATACGTTTTACCTGGTCGTCTTCTTCATACATGCGACGAAGCTCTGGAATAATATATTGGGCATCTTCTTGTTTTCCGGTAGTACCAAAATAATATTTTAAAACCGGAGGTTTATGAGTTGGCTTGCCCGGTATTTCTTTGGTGATTTTATCTACTTCAGCATAAGGATAACGAAGCACTCTCGCAACGTCTTTTATGGCGTTTTTAGCCTGCATGTTTCCAAAAGTTACAATGTTTGATACATGGTCAGCGCCATATCTTCTTTTTGCATATTCAATAACCTCGCCACGCCTATCCATGCAAAAGTCAACGTCAAAGTCTGGCATAGAAACACGTTCTGGATTAATAAATCGGTCAAAGAAAAGGTCATATCTCATTGGGTCGACTTGGGTAATTCCTGTGGTATATGCAACTAAACTGCCTGCGCCCGAACCACGTCCTGGGCCGACAGGTATATCATTTTCACGCGCGTAATTGATGTAATCCCAAACAATTAAGAAATATTCAACATAGCCAAGGCTGTTGATTGTGTTAAGTTCCATCTTTAGACGGTCTTCATATTCTTTTGGCACTGTTTTATAATTTCTTCTAAGCCCTTCCCATGCCATCCTTGATAAAAATTCATAAGGAGTTTCGCCGGTTGATGGAATATATTTTGGAATATGGTTGTCAGTTGCGCCAAGTTGGTCTTCAGGCGAAATGTTGGGATTTTTTTCAGCGGCCTCTCTAAGTGACTTTGTCTTTATATGAACGTTGCATTTTTCAGCAATTTCAAGCGTGCGGTCAAGCGCGTCTGCATAGCCAGGCAAAGCCTCTTGCATTTCTTCATATGTTTTTAAATAAAACTCATTAGTTTCAAATTTCATACGGTCTGGATCGTCAAAAGTCTTACCCATTTGCACACACATTAAAACATCTTGAAGCTCGTGGTCTTCTTTATTTAAATAGTGTACGTCATTTGTTGCAACAAGTGGGATGCCAAGTTTGTCGCTAAGCTCAGTAAGTTTGATTATTGTCTCTTTTTCTTCAGGAATTCCATGGTCTTGAATTTCAAAATAAAAATCGTCACCAAATAAATTTTTATGCCAAAGCGCAAGTTTTTCTGCCTCGTCATATTGCCTTTTTAAAATAAGTTGTGGTATATGTCCGGCAATACAAGCAGAAAGACAAATAAGACCTTC
>JAZOMK010000196.1:0-3107 GCA_045653985.1 Clostridia bacterium
CATTACCGAAATAACCGCCACCGATACCTGCACCAAATTCACCACCGGTTGCTGTAATTTCACCACCGGTAATATTAACTTCGCCATCACCGAAATAACCGCCACCGATACCTGCACCATCGAAACCACCTGTTGCGGTAATTTCACCACCGGTAATATTAACTTCGCCATTACCGTAATAACCGCCACCGATACCTGCAGCGTAGTCACCACCGGTTGATGCAATTTCACCACCGTTAATGGTTACGTTGCCGGAACCTTCATAACCGCCACCGATACCTGCAGCGTTCTCACCAGCGGTTGCTGTAATTTCACCACCGGTAATATCAACTTCGCCATTACCGTAATAACCGCCACCGATACCTGCACCAAATGCACCACCGGTTGATGTAATTTCACCACCGTTAATGGTTACGTTGCCGGAACCTTCATAACCGCCACCGATACCTGCGCCGTCGGTGCCGCCTGTTGCGGTAATAGTACCACCATCGATAATAATGGTGCAGGTAGCACCGTACTTACCGCTACCGATACCCGCGCCATAGTTACCGCCTATTGCGGTAATAGTACCATTGGTAATAGTAATGTTGGCATCACCGCTCTTACCACCACCGATACCTGGAGCATTATAGCCGCCTGTTGCGTTAATAGTACCACCGTTGATAGTAACGTTGCCAGTGCCAGCATTGTCACCGCCACCGATACCTGCGGCATAGTAGCCGCCTGTTGCAGTGATATCACCACCATTGATAGTAACGTTGCCATCGCCACCATCACCGCCACCGATACCTGCGCAATAGATGTCGCCTGTTGCAACAAGCGCGCCCATATCGTCACCTGTTGATTGTGCATATATTGTAAGCTTGTTGCCTTCGTCTGCTTCAATACCTTTATTGGCGGTAAGTGTACAACCATCACCAAGGATAAGGTGAACATTACCACTTACAGTAATGCGGGTGTCAAGGGTAATATCTTCCTTTAAATAGTACCAGCCTTCTGTCCACGTTGTGCTGTTATCAACGGCAGTATATTCATCACATTCTTGTGTGTTGCCGTCTTCATCAATATATTTAACGGGACTAATGGGAGGGATATAACCGCTGTCAACGCTCTTATCAATGTAATAGTACCAAACACCATCATCGGTAACCCACTCCTGTAAAACGTCGCCATATGTGAGGTTATTGGATATATTAAAGTTCACCTTGCGTCCGTCTGAAAGGTATGAAAGGTATTTTGTTCCGTTAACCTCAATAAATTCAACGTCGCTTTCCGTTGCATCGGTATTTGCAATCATAGTTGGGTGTTTTAATGTTGCATCATAAAATTCAAAGAAAGCTACAAAAACGTCTCTGTCATCTTCAGTTGAAAGGTCTCCGTCATAATCATAAACGTAAGATACCAAGGCTTGGGCGTCTTCGCCGTCTTCGCAGTCAAAATAAGTTACGTCAAACTCAGTTAAAAAGCCATTTCTTTCGAATGCTTCTATAATGGTTGCATATTCCGTCCAATAACCGGAAGCGTCAAGGGTTTCTTCTACGATAACGCTGGGGCATGTGTCATTAAGCACTTGTTCGTACCAATCACCGTCAGGGTCGTTGCCGTTGTTTACAAATTCATTACAAAGTGTATCGTATACTCTGGTTGTGAGAATGTTATATACTCCGCCATCGTCAGAAACATCATACTTAATATAGAATATAAGCATCAAGTGTTGGTCTTCACTATATACGGCAAGTGCATCTTTATCACCGTATGCGTCATCCTCAGTTTCTTTGGTAACCTGAAGAACGTCGCCAATATCACCTGATGATTTTTCAACAAAAACACCTTTAATGTCAGATGCAAGCAATATTGTCTTTTCATCTGTTGTTGAATCAAAGGTTCTGCTTGCGGTGCCCCATGTGATGAAAAGCTGACCGTTGCCAAGGTCATTGATAGCAGGCATGTAGTCCTTTGTGCCATCGTCATCAAGCATTTCAGGCTGGCTCCAATCACTACCGTCAAAAATAGCGTAATATGCGGTAGGATTATTTTCAGCCGATTTTGAAGAATCGTCAGCTAAAAATACAGCAAAATACTTGCCACCATCCAATGCTGCAATTTCAATTTCGGATTTAATATCCAAAGTATCAAGCAACTCTTCTTTAAGTTGCGCTTCGTCAGCAGAAGCTGCCATTGCACCCATAGGCATTAAACAGCAAAGCATACTAAATGCCAGCAGTATTGCCATAAAGGATTTAAGTCTGATAGTTTTCATAAGTAAAACTCCCTTATTTACCGAGGTTTCGCCCTCGTTTATTTACGTTTATTATAATATATACATATATAATAAATTACAGTATAATTATAACCTGTACCTTAGGGGACAGGTCAAGCGTTTTTTTAAAAATTTTTAGTATTTTTTTGAGTTTTTTATGGTGCTTTGTAATAGGGGGGAGAATGGGAATGGTTTTGGTAGAATTGCGGACAAAAACACAACAAAAAATCAATGCGAAAGCATGGGATATTATCTGCAACTCGTTGCGGTATATCATCAGGGAGATGCACGCTGCCGCGTGATGAGATACAGCCCCAAAGGGGCTGATGATATACACGACTGCGTCGTGATGATATACCAAGCCTGCGGCTTGGATAAAAAAAGAGCGACTAAAAGTAGTGTAAACAGGGGTAAGAACGACTAAAAGTAGTGTGGTTTATAAAAACCCTATACTTGTTTAAAGGGAGCCATTTTATAATCGGATTTACCTTCCATGAACTCTATAATATCATCTGTAGCACCCTCTACATCGTTGGGGTGCCAATGGGTGCCCTCTGTTTGTTCTGCATCCATCACATCCAAAACAAAATCTCCACCATCTTCGTACAATTCAATGATCTGATCATGAGCTTTGCCTACAATGATAGGGCAATCTATCGTAAAGCCCTCATCCAGCGCAGAAGTAGTGGTCAAGATTAAATCGTATCTGTCTTTCAGATGATCATAAACCTTGATGACATCATCAACAGTAATGCCCAACATGCAGGATGCCTGCACATATACTTATTTATTCAAAAGTATTATACTACTTTTCCACAAACAAATCAAGGCGAAGCCTTGTATATCA
>JAZOMK010000197.1:0-4659 GCA_045653985.1 Clostridia bacterium
AAACCTTGCGAAACAAGTTTTTTGAAGTTTGCAACGGTTATAGGTGCAATATCAGGATAGAGTTCAACAATTATTATTCCGCCATCCATCATTTCGATTTTTACAAAGTCTGTTTCTTCAGATGTTTCCTTAAAGGAAATATTATCAGTTAGGCCATTTTCTGTATCTTTATGGGTTGGCAACTGTTTTTCAGCACAGCCTGCAAAAAGAAAGGCAGAAAGCATAAAAACCGCAATAAATTTAGTCAAGTTCTTTGACGCCTGTATAAAGCTCATAATATCTTCCTTTCAGATTAAGCAATTCTTCGTGTGTGCCCCGTTCAATAATTTCACCCTGTTCCAAAACCATAATGGCATTGGCATTACGAACGGTTGAAAGACGGTGTGCAATAACGAAGGTGGTTCGATTTTTCATCAAGCGCTCCATACCATGTTCAATGTGGCGCTCGGTTCTTGTATCAACTGAGCTTGTTGCCTCGTCAAGTACAAGTATGGGCGCTTTTGAAAGTGCGGCGCGGGCAATGTTAAGTAGCTGTCTTTGACCTTGTGAAAGGTTTGCGCCATCGCCTGAAAGCATAGTATCGTAGCCGTTTTCAAGGCGCATAATAAAGGAGTGTGCCAATGCCGTTTTGGCGGCTTCAATAACCTCATCATCAGAGGCATCAAGTCTGCCGTAACGGATGTTTTCCATAACGGTACCGGTAAACAAATGGGTATCCTGCAAAACCATTGCGATATTCTGCCTTAAAACATCGCGCTTAATATCAAAAATATCTATGCCATCAATGGTGATTGTACCCTGCTCAATATCATAAAAACGATTGAGAAGATTTGTAACGGTGGTTTTACCTGCACCCGTTGAACCTACAAAAGCAATCTTCTGTCCCGGCTTTGCGTAAAGTGAAATATTTTTAAGTATTGTTTTTTCAGGCACGTAGCCGAAAGTTACGTTATCTAAAACAACGTGTCCTTCAAGAGAAGGTGTAAGTGCATTTTCGCTATCCTCAACTTCAGGTTCAGTATCCATAACTGCAAAAACGCGTTCAGCACCTGCAAGAGCTGAGAATATTGTGCTCATTTGCATTGAAATCTGGTTTATCGGCATTGAAAAGCTTTTTGAAAGACCGCAGAAAACTGCAACGCCACCAACGTCAGCAACTTGGGCGATGCACAAAAGTCCACCAATACCTGCAGTAAGACCATAAGAAATCATACTGAAGTTGTGCATTATGGGTCCCATAATTCCGCCATAGAACTGCGCCTTAAAAAGTTTATCGCGCATATCGCCGTTTAATAGGTCAAACTCCTCATTACAAACGTTTTCATGGTTGAAAACCTTAACAACTTTTGCACCGTTTACGGTTTCCTCAATGTAACCGTTCATTGCGCCAAGCGCCGCCTGCTGTGATGCGTAATATTTGCCTGATTTTTTTGCAATAAGACCGCCGCCAAAGGTAAAAATCGGTATAAACACAACGGTAATAAGTGTAAGCCAGATGTTGGTTGTAATCATTAAAACGAAGGTTGCAATCAACTGCACAATGCCTGAAAATGTGCTTGTTAACGTCTGGTTTATCATCATATCAACGTTATCAACGTCATTGGTAAATCGGCTCATTACTTCACCTGTTGGGTGCTGGTCGAAATACCTTGTAGGCAATGTCTGTAATTTTTTAAAAAGATCGTTTCTTAACTTTTCAATGGAGTTTTGCGATATTTTAAGCATTATTCTTGCCTGCAGGTAGCTTGATAAAATACCCACAAGATAGATTCCGCCCAAAAGTGCAAGTGTTTCAGTTAAATATAAAATTCTTTCAGCTACAGTTTTGCCCTCGGCTACAAGCTCGTTTACAATGGGGCGCATAAGTCCCGTTGCCCATACGCTTGTAATGCTTGTTACAAGAATCAACACAAATACCGAAATTAAAAGATATTTGTATCTTGCAACGTATGCAAGAAGTCTTATAATAGTTGACTTCATATTTTTAGGCTTACCCATAGCACGTGGTCCGCCAGGACCGCCTCTTCTGCCACCCGGACCGGGACCGCCCGGGCCGTGCATTGGTCCCTGCGGTTTATATTTTTGTGATTTACTGTATTGTTTTTGGAGGTCTTCTAACGTTCTTTTCATTTTGCCTCCTTATCCATCTGGGAATAGTAAATTTCCTGATATTCAATATTATTTTTAAGTAATTCCGCGTGTGTACCTACACCCGTTATCTTGCCTTCGTCCATAACAATTATCATATCTGCCTCCATAACAGACGAAATACGCTGTGCAATGATAATTTTTGTGGCATCTTTAAGTTCATTTTTAAAGGTTTTTCTGATTTGCGCTTCAGTTGCAGTATCAACAGCGCTTGTTGAGTCATCAAGAATAATTATTTTAGGCTTTTTCAATAACGCGCGGGCAATACAAAGCCTTTGCTTCTGTCCGCCTGAAACGTTTGTACCGCCCTGGTCAAGGTCTGTTTTATAACCATCTTTAAAGGTTGTAATAAACTTATCCGCCTGGGCGTTTTCAGCAGCCTTTTTAATTTCTTCATCCGTAGCATTTTCGTCGCCCCATCTGAGGTTATCCTCAATGCTGCCTGAAAAGAGAACGTTCTTCTGCAATACCATTGAAACGGCATCTCGCAAATTATAAAGTGAATATTCTTTTACGTTTTTACCATCAATTAAAACTTCACCCTCATCAACGTCATAAAAACGCGGAATCATTGATACCAACGTTGTTTTACCACAGCCCGTTGAACCTATAATACCCACCGTCTGCTTTGCAGGGATGAAAATGTTAACCTTATCAAGCACTTTACCTTCGCTGTTTTTATAATAACGGAAGGATACGTTTTTAAACTCAATGCTACCGTTTTCCACAAGGAGGGCGGTATCAGCAGCGTCGTCAGAAATATCAATTTTTTCATCCAATACTTCACCAATACGTTTACCTGATGCCAGCGCACGGGACATATTCATAAACATCATTGTTACCATCATCAATGAAAAAAGAATCTGCGTTATGTATGTTACGAATGCAGAAAGGTCGCCAACGCTCATTGAGCCTTCAATTACCATATTGCCGCCAAACCAATATACGGCAATGGTGGTGATGTTCATAAAAAAGCTCATTAAAGGCGAAAGCAGAATCATAATAATCATTGCCTGATATCCTGCTTTTTTGAGGTTGCGGTTTGATTCAGCAAACTTTTCCTCTTCAAAATCCTGCCTTACAAAGCTTTTTACAACGCGCACGTTTGTAATATTCTCCTGCACGTTTGAATTAAGGTCGTCGATTTTCTTTTGCATACCTGAAAACTTAGGATAGCTTTTGCTGATAATAAGCGCAATGCCGAAAAGCATTAAAGGCATAACTATAGCAAGTATAAGGGTAAGTTTAGGATTAAGTATTATAGCCATTATCAATGCGCCTATAAGCATACCAGGTGCGCGAAGTGCCATTCTTAAAAGCATATTGATAAAATTCTGCACCTGCGTAATATCGTTTGTAAGACGTGTTACCAACGAACCTGTTTGAAACTTATCAACGTTTGCAAAAGAGAATTTCTGTACTTTCTTATAAACGTCAGCGCGGAGGTCAGTTGCAAAATATACCGATGCCTTTGCACCGAAATATGCACCGCCCACACCGCCTATCATCATAAGTATTGCGCAAAGAATCATACCCGTCATAGCGGCAACAACAAAGCCGTTGCTTGTGCCAAAAATATCGTAAAGCCAGCCAACAAAACCACTTGCAGATTTGCCGTCAACGCAGTCAATAATACTGCCCATGATTTTAGGCATTATGGCTTCACCGATAACTTCAACCATCATACACAACGGGCCCAATATAAAGGCAAGTTTATATGGTTTTATGTATTTATACCAACGTTTCATTTTTCCTTATCCTTTCTTTCAAATTCAGTTAAATTATCCTGCATTTTCTCAAGACATCCGCAAAAAACAGATAATTCTTCCTCAGAAAAATTCCTGAACATATAAAAATCAACTTCGTCAACAAGCTTTTTTGTATCTTTTAACGTTTTTTCGCCCTTTTCAGTTACGGTTATGCGGTTAAAACGCATATCCTTTTCTTCAGCCTCGCGCTTAATATAGCCTGACGCTTCAAGCTTTTTTAAAATTACCGCAACTGCTGCCGAGCTTATCTCAAAATGCTTTGCAATATCCTTTTGCGTTGGCGCATTTTCGCACTTATATACGTATAAAAGCATCCTATGCTGGCTTCTGTGCAAACTGCCCTTTGATACTTGCTTTTCAAGCAATGTTCTGTGCAAACGGTCAGTACTGATAAACTTATGTAATACACCATCAATGGTTATCAAACTACCACCCCCTAAAAAATAATTAACACGTTAACTATTATAATATTTTTTGTTTTTGCCGTCAACCTTAAAAGTGTGAAATTTTTATAAAAAAACCCCTCAAAAAAGAGGGGAAATTTATGTAAAGTATCACTCTGCACCTGCTGTTTCATCTGTTGGTTCAGGCGTTGGTGCCGGAGTTGGTGCCGGAGTTGGCACAGGAGTCGGTTCCGGTGTAGGTGCAGGTGTAGGTGCAGGTGTTGTTTCAGGCGTGGGTGCGGGTGTTATAACCGGTGTAGGTTCTGCCGTTACCTGCGGTGCATTGGTTGCCGTTACCT
>JAZOMK010000198.1:0-2388 GCA_045653985.1 Clostridia bacterium
ATTTTTTTTAATTTTTTAATTCAACAACCGTAACGCCTGCATCGCCCTCACCATAAGCACCTAAACGATATTTAGAAACTTTTTTATTTTGCTTTAAATACTCCCAAATTGCATTCTTTAAAGCACCTGTTCCTTTACCATGTATTATAGTAACCGAACCTAAATTTCTGCCTAAAGCAAGGTCAAGATACATATCAACATTTATAACAGCTTCATCAGCAAGTTGACCTCGTACATCAATGGACATAGGAACATTTGAGTGTGCACGTGATACCGTTACGCCTGATGAAGCTTCTTTTTTCTTATTTTTAGGATAAGTAAGATATTTTTTATCAATTTCCGTTTGCATTATCCCTATGGAAACTATCGCTTTACCCTTTGAATTTGGCATTGAAACAAGCACGCCTTCTTTTTCAAGGCTTGAAACAAACACATCCATTCCAACAACAAAATCTTTTATTTCTTCACCTTCAACAGGTTCACTGAGATAATTCTCCCCTTTATTGGTATTTAATTTTTTCTTAACTTCTCTTGCCTTAAAGATTGCAGAATCATCGCTGTTTTTCTTTAAAACTTTTAATTCTTCAATAATTTTTTCAGTTTCTTTTAAGGCGCTTTCCTTGATTTTATCTGCTTCTTTTGTTGCTTCTTTTAATATTCTTTCGCGCTCTTTTTCGATGGCATTTTTTTCTTTTTCTATTTTCTTTTTTAATGAAGTTATTTCCATTTTCAAGCGCTCGGCTTCACTTCTGGTTGCTTGCGCTGATGCCCTATATTCTTCGGCATTTGTAAGCACTTTATTAAGCTTGCGCGCATCCTCATTTACATAGCTGTATGCTCTGTCAATAAGATACTTTTCAAGTCCTAATTTTTGCGAAATAAGGAAAGCATTACTATTACCAGGAACACCAACCATAAGCTTATACGTTGGCTTTAACGACTGCACATCAAACTCAACTGAAGCATTTTCTGCGCCTGCATGAGAAAGTGAATATGCTTTTAACTCAGCATAGTGTGAAGTAACGATTGTTCTGATGCGCCTTCTTCTTAATTCTTCAAGAATTGACATCGCTAACGCAGCACCTTCTGCAGGATCTGTACCTGCACCAAGTTCATCAAGAAGAACCAAAGCATCTTCAGTAATTTCGCTTAAAATTTTAACGATATTTTTCATATGAGATGAAAATGTACTGAGGCTTTGCTGTATGCTTTGTTCATCGCCAATATCAGCAAAAACATTGTCAAATACAGGCATTTGCGAACCAAACTCGCAAGGAATATGAAGTCCTGACTGGACCATAAGCGCAAATAAGCCAACTGTTTTTAATGATACTGTTTTTCCGCCCGTATTAGGTCCCGTTATAAGCAACTGAGTAAACTCTTTGCCTAGCCAGACCGTTATCGGAACGACCTTGTTTTTTTCAATTAAAGGATGACGACCATTTATTATATGAATGTACTTTTTCTCATTGATTTTGGGACTTATTCCGTTCATTTCACGGCTTAATTTTCCTTTAGCGAATATAATATCGAGTTTTGCCATGATTTCATTATTGCTTTCAAGACTCTTATATTCTCTAAAAAGTTCTGCGGAAAATTTTTCAAGAATTCTTAAAATTTCATCACGTTCATCAAGTTTTAATTGGCGTATGGTGTTATTTATTTCAACAACCGCCATCGGTTCAATAAAAAGCGTTGCGCCACTTGATGATTGATCGTGTACAATTCCGGGCACTCTGCCCTTATGTGCTGCAACTACCGGTAAAACGTAGCGATCATTTCTTATGGTAATTATACCTTCTTGCAGAACACCATCTTTATCAAGACTTCTCACAAGGCTGTTAAGCCTGTCCTTTATACTCTCGTTTTGTTGACGTATCTGCTGTCTTAAACTTCTGAGCCTTGAACTCGCGCTGTCAGCCATTTCATCTTCGCTGATTATGTCTGCAAAAATTTCTTCTTCAATATCTTTCATCGGAACTAACAACCTGGCATAATCAAACAAAAGATTTTCATCATTCGTATCGGTAATCATACGCCTTGCTTCGCGTACAGCTTTCAAGAAAACGGCCGTTTTTAAAAGCTCAGCCATTGATAAAGTTGCTTCTATCCTTATACGCGAAAGAACCCCGTCGATGTCATCAAACCTATGTATGGGAGAACTACCTGCTTTTTCAATTATTTCAACTGCACAATCGGTTTCTGCTAAAAGATTTTTTACCTCCAAAACAGTTTTTTGTGGTTGCAACTGTTCAACATAATCTTTTCCTTTTTTTGTTACAGCATTCTTTTTGAGGAGTTCTTTAATTTTATCAAACTCAAGTGTTCTAAATAATTTTTCGTTCATAATAAATTCCTTTAAACTTTTTCACACATATATTTTAACGC
>JAZOMK010000199.1:0-2245 GCA_045653985.1 Clostridia bacterium
ATGAACTACCCGCACACCAAAGAGTGCAAGAAAGCTTGAAAATCAGGTGAAAATGCGATTAAAGTTGAAGGAGTTTACATCAAGGTAAATGACTGAGACTTTATATCGCTTTTGAACCGCAGTTTCAAGAGTTTCTTGTGCTCTTTACTTTATAACGGATTTCCTATACTCCCTCGGCGAAAACCCAGTTCTCTTTTTAAAGCATTTAGAGAAATATTGGGGAGTGTCGAAAGAAAGCATATCGGAAATTTCAGCAAAATTATACTTATTTTCGCAAATTAGGCGCTTGGCTTCGTGAATTTTTAAATCGTTAAAATAATCAATTACACCCGTTTTCATATAGGCGGAAAACTGTTTTTTTACGGTACTTTCACTTTTGCCGAGAAAACGTGAAATATCGCTTAAAGTAATACGTGAATATAGGTTTGTATTAAGATATCTTATAATTTCATCAACTTCGCTTGGCACAGCCATGCCGTTTATTATGTTTCGGCTTACCTTACTTTCGCTTTTTTCGTTGCGCTGAAGTTTTATTAAAAGCGCCTCAAGATAGTTTTTAGTAAGCTGGCTGCTTCCGAAAGGCGCATCATCACGTTTTACAAGTTTTTGCACAAGAGGATCTTTTTTATCAAACATATCATAGCAGGAAAGTGCTTCCTTTAAAATAAAAGAAATAAGGCTTTTTTCGTCGCTGTCAGGATGAAAGATTTTGCCCTCAAAATACTTCATCGCCACACTTTTACATTCAAAAGTAATTATGCACACGTTGGGCACAGAGTTGCCCGTACCTGAAAGATTATGAAATTCGTTAGGTTTATGGAAAGTAAGCTCACCACTTTTTAAAACAAATTGATTATCCTTTGCCGTACACACCATTTCACCGCGGTCAATGTACACAAGCTCCCAGAAATCATGACTTTCGCCGGGATAATAAAAATCCTTTGAAAGTTCCATATAAAAAGCCGTAACCAATTTTTCAACTGAGATTACCGTTTCAAAAGAATGTTTTAAAAAATCTGTTTTCATAGCGCCCTCATTACCTCATTTTATAAGTATTATATCTTATTATACCTTTTATTGCAACAAAAATAATTATAAAATAATAAAAAAGGAGGTTTTAAATATGTATACAGTTCTTGTTATATCTTCCCACCCGGACGACATGGAAATTGCTTGTGCAGGTACTTTATTAAAGTGCAAAGAAAGAGGCGACAGAGTTGTTGTATGCCACCTTTCAAGCGGAAATTTAGGCCATGAGATTATTCCGCCTGACGAGCTTACAATTATGCGCGCAAATGAAGCAAAAAGAAGTGGTGCTTTAGGCGGTTTTGAAGTTATCTGGGGCGGTTTTAACGACCTTGATATTTATGACAATAACAAGGAATCACGCGATAAAGTTGTTTCCGTTATTAAAAGCGTAAATCCTGACTTTATCATCACGCACGATCCTGACGATTATATGCCCGACCATACGGCAACATCCCGTCTTGTTTTTGATGCTTGCTTTGCCGCAACGTTACCCAACTATCACACAGGTGTTGACGGCAGGGCAAGAATGGTACCCATTTTCTATATGGATACCCTTGCAGGTGTAAACTTCAACCCTACTGAGTATGTTGACGTTTCACCTTATATTGACAAAAAGCTTGAAATGCTTAATTGTCATGAATCTCAAATCGTATGGATGCGCGACCACGACCATATAGATTTTCCTGATATGGTAAAAACCTGCTGTCGCTACCGTGGTTTCCAATGCGGTGCTGACTATGCAGAAGGCTTCCGCCAATGTCAGGTTTATTTAAAAGGCACAACAAAAAGATATTTACCTTAAAGGAGAAAAACGTTATGGATTTTAATTCAACAGTAAAAGGCTCAGCCTTAGAAAACTTCTACCCCGCAGGATGGGATTTTGCAAAGATTGATGCTTGCATTGACGCACCTGAAAAAATCACCGAAAGACAGGCTTTCTGGAACGACGGTTTTACACCTATCCAATGCGATACTTTAGGCGAGTTTGAAACTTATATGGGCCATGAAATTGCAATGGAAATCAAAAAAGCAGGCGAAGCAGGCAAAAAAGTTGCTTTCATTTTGCCCGTTGGCCCTATGGGTATGTACAAATGGGTTGTTTACTTCTTAAAAGAGTGGAACGTTTCCTGCAAGCACGTTTACACCTTTAACATGGACGAATGGGCAGACTCTGAGGGCAACACCCTTCCACCTGTCAACCACGGTGCATTCCAAT
>JAZOMK010000200.1:0-1813 GCA_045653985.1 Clostridia bacterium
ATGCAACGGAAGTTTCTGAATGAGCAATATACATGATAGATGTTACCAAATTCGCCATTTCTGTTCATCTCTTCAAGAAGTTCAACAGATTTATGGTAACGGTTGCAAACACCGATATTTAAAATTTTATTCTGCTTTTCAGCTTCTTCAGCCATTTCGCAGGAAAGTGCATAATTAACCGTAATGGGCTTTTCGCAGAAAACGTGTTTGCCTGCTCTTAAAGCATCCATTGCAACAGTATAGTGTGCATAGTTAGGTGTAAGCACGTAAACTGCATCAACCTCTTTATCATTTAATGCAACCTTATAATCAGTAATAACTTCCTCAATAATGGGGAAATCTTCCTTCATTTTCTGAGCCTTTTCTTCAATAAGATCACAAGCGTATTTGATTCTTACGTTTTCCATCTGTGAAAATGCAGGGAAATGTGCAATACGTGCGATTCTTCCGCAGCCAACAACTGCAATAACTTTTTTATCCATAATAAAATTCCTCCTTAATGTTTATGTCTTTATTATACAACTTCAAAAGCCTTTTGAAAATGTCATTTTTCACCTTAAAAGATATCACTTTTTAATATTTTGCTTATTTTTTGATATCTTTATTGACACTACACCCCAAAACGCGTACAATATACACGTAAAGGAGCGATATTTATGGAAATCAATTATCACCTTGATAATGTGTTTTTTAATTCACCGCTTATTTTTGATGATATAAGCGTTTTACAGATAGGCAGACTTTTTTGTAAAAGTGATACTGTTATTAGCGCGCACATTCAACCAAATCTTTTGGAATTAACCATTGTTACGGAAGGCAAAGGAACCATCCTTACAAACGGCACGCCCACAAAGGTGCAAAAGGGCGATATATATCTTTCTCTGCCATGTGATGTGCACGAAATAGTTTCCGATGCCACCGAGCCGTTAAAATTTGACTTTTTCTCTTTTAACGTTTTATCGGGCGCACTTAAAGACGATTGTGAAAAGCTTTGCGAAAAAGCACATTCCCCTTCTGCAAGAGTTTTCCACGATGAGCGCATCTTGCCCCTTATAAGCAATGCGATTTTTGAGCTTAATGAAAAAAAGTCGTACCACGCCTTGCTTATGCCATCAATTTTTTACCAGATTCTTATTTACACTTTGCGCGCTTTTGAAAAATGCGAAAACGAAATTCCTAAAAACGCAACAAAAACCGATATTCTTTGCTATAAGCTTATGAATTATATTGATACCCACATTTACACCTTAAAAAGTCTTGATGAGCTTTCTACCCTTACAGGTTATAGTTACGGCTATCTTTCAGCACTTTTTAAAAAGGTTACCGGCAACACACTTTCTGATTATTACCGCACAAAAAAGCTGGATGCCGCAAAGCTTTTGTTGGAGGAAGATAAGCTTACCGCCACAGAAATTGCAACATTGTTAAATTATGCTTCCCTTTACGCTTTCAGCAAAGCTTTTACCATGCATTTTGGCATCTCACCAAAAAAATACAAAAAAAGGCTTATAAAATAAACCCTGCATAATGCAGGGTTTCATTTTATATATGGAATACTGAGCCTTCATAGTTACCACAACACAGTATTGTGAAGATTTTTTACGCGATAAACGCCCTCGAACTTACAGAGTGTAAAAAGCTTGAAAATCAGGGGCGCAAAGGTTAATCGTGAGGGAGTTTACAAGATAGTAAATGACCGAAACGATTATACCATATGCAACCCGCAGTTTCAAGAGTTTTTACGCGATAAACACCCTCGAACTTACAGAGTGTAAAAAGCTTGAAAATCAGGGGCGCAAAGGTTAATCGTGAG
>JAZOMK010000201.1:0-10594 GCA_045653985.1 Clostridia bacterium
ATAGCCATAAGTTTCTTTTGCTTTTGAATAGAACTCATCTTCAGGAAGTGTCGCCATCAACATATTAAAGGCTTCATAAAACAACGTATGATAGCCATCCATGGCGGCTTCTTTTAAAAGCTCAATATTCTTTACCATGCCTGCAGTACCATCGGCTTTAAGTTCAATATAAAAAGCCATTTTTGCAGTTGTGGCAAAATCGGTAAGACCTAAATCTTCACCAAACTCTTTTATTTCATTGGCAGAATACGGCATTTCTACACGCCAGAACCCAACAAAATCATCCTTATATACGAGTTCTTCAGGATGTTCTTCCATTATGGTTTCATCGGGTGTTACTGTTGTTTCTTTCTTTTCACAAGCAATAAAAGTAAAAATCATTATAAACAATATAAAAAATGCTATGATTCTCTTCAAAAAAATCACCCTTTTAAACATATATAATTATTTTACTACATTTAATGCTTTTTTGCAAGTATTAAATAAAGCAGTAATTGGTATCCCACGCAGGGATATAAGGCAGATGCCTTAAATATATTTTATATTGGGGATTTATTTCATTAACTGCTAAAGGAAGGGCGAAAATATCTTCGCTTCTGTGATAGGCAGATACCAGCATTTTAGGACGTTTCTTTATAATATTTCTGCCACCGTTGATTGCTAAAAGTTCCTGCCCTTCAACGTCAAATTTTATAAAGGTGAAGTCTGTTTTAAGTTCATCAATAGTAGTTGATAAAATCTCACCTTCACCGCCTACATGCGAGTTTCTGCCTCCTGCAGTTGAAAATTTTATTATACCGTTTATATCGCTTATCGCTTTATTTATAAGCGTTATATTTTCTAAGTTTTCAGTATTTTTTTGCAGTTTTTTAAAATTCTTTATATCAGGCTCAATGGCGGTTATGCTGCTATATTTTTTTGCTTTATTTATAAATTCAAGAACAGTATCACCGTTATATGCGCCTAAATCAAGATAATTTTCATTTTCAGTAAATTTGAACAGTTCCAAAGCATCATCACTTTGGCAATTTATTAAGTGTGAAATTTTGCCGTCAAGCTTATATTTTATAATTTCTTCAAATACTTTTTTTGACTGGTCATCAGCTAAAAGCGAATATACTTTTTTAATTTCTTTTTTATGCGCACGTGCAAACTCCATCGTAAAAACGTTATCCCCTACAACGGGTACTTCGGGGGCGTAAAGCTCACAATCAAGAGATAAAATATTATCTATAACCTCTTTGCGCTGAGTGCCAAATGAAACAAGCGCTATCATATCAGGGAAAGTTTTTTTGGCTTCACTAAAAGTCATAACCTTAAAGCCTTTAAAGAACTGACCGCGCACAAAATCATCACTTGCAAAAAAGCCCGAAACGGATATACCGTATTTTTCAAGCTGTTTCATCATAATTTCTGCGCCGTTGCCCATACCGTAAAGCACAATCGGTCTTTTTGTTTCTGCTAATTTATGCCAGATATCCATAAATTATCCTTAATCGCTTTCGTTATAATTTCTGCATATTTTTCGTGGGGAACTTTGCCCGGATGCTTTCTTGCTCCATTATATTCCGCTGAAAATTTAGGAAGCTCAACTGCTATAATCTCTTTTTCGGGATTTTCTTTTTTATAGTTTTCAACAGCTGAGATGATTTCACCATTAAGTAAATCATTAAGCATACCGTAGCACCAGATAATTTTTGTAAAGGGGTTATATTTATGTATTTTTTTGATAAACGCGAAAATTTCATCATAAAGCATTTTTAAATCATCTTTATGAGGTTTGCCATCAATATTGCGGAGTCTGTGTTCTTTTCCGTTTTCATCAACATAACCTTGCTTTGCAAAAAAGGCAAAGCAATCGTTTGAGCCTAAATTAACTACGGTTATATCAGCAGAATCGGTAAACTTATAAAGGTCAGTGCCGCCAAGATTTTCTATATCCTCACTTTTATCCGTTGATGCAACGAATTCATAATGAGCAGGCATATTATAATTTATGTTATTGCTCCAGCCTTCGCAATGGATACCCCATCCCGATTTTGCCATAACTGACCAATCAGCCTCAATATTTTTGGCTACCGATAATACGTAGCTATTACGATTACTGAAAACTGCAGGCGTCCACACATTCATAGAAGGCGTACAGCACAAGCCTTCACCTGCAGTAACGCTATCGCCGATAAACTCAATTTTATGCTCTTTTTTATCAACAGGCATAAGAATGCCATCAGTTTCTATTGCAGTTAAAAGCACTTTATTGTTCGATGCCTGATCTTCCCTAAAAATACGTATGTTTTTTATAAGATTTTTATCAAAACGCCTTAATATATGCACCTTATGTCTGCCATCTTCAAGCATAAAACGCATAAAGTCAAAGCCGTCAACTTCAATACGGATATAACTTTCAAAATAACCTGACACATGCTCATATTCAAGATACAATTCAGATCCCGTTATATTCATTTCAAGGCAGGATGCCGACCAGAAAAGCGGTATTCCGCCAACGTCTTTATCACTTATTCTGCCATGCACTTTTAAATTTAAGTTTTGATTAAGCTCTATTCTTTCCATATAAAAACCTCACACTATATTTTTTGCCCACGAACCGTTTTTAACAAAAAAGAAGCCCAAGAGACATTTGAATATAGGCAATCCAAGACCGATTAAATATAAAGGCACGATGGGCAGAACCGTATATTCGCTTAACACGTAAATAATCGGTACAACTACCGCCCATACAAAGCCGCTGTCAAACAAGAAGGTTATAAACGCTTTTCCACCTGAACGCAAGGTAAAATACGTTGCATTTGCAAAAGCATCAATAGGCATCATAATTGCATTTATCTGCATTAGCGACGTCGCAAGGCTACGCACGCTGTCAGTTGTTTCATAGATATACGGAATAAAACTTGCCGAAATGAAAAACACAAGACCGAAGGCAATGCTTACAAACACCGAGAAGGTTATAAGCTTTGCACTTGTTTCATATGCCTCCTTGGTTTTTCCTGCACCAAGAATCTGCCCAAGCATAATTCCGATTGCCGCGCCCGTTGCAATAAAGGCAACTGAGAACACATTAAAGAAAGTTGTTGCAATATTGTTTGCGGCAACAACATCAAGCCCGCGTACAGAATAGCGCTGGTTAAGCACAGCCATGCCTAATGCCCAAGCTGTCTCGTTTAATAAAAGGGGTATACCCTTGCGGGCAATCTGTTTTATTAAAGTTGCAGGTACATAAAAACTCTTGTACGCACCGATAATAAAGGGATTTTCGATACTATGTTTACGCGTCCACAATGCAACAAATAAAAGTTCAACAAAGCGTGAAATTACCGTTGCGATTGCCGCGCCTTCAACACCCATTGCATTAAAGCCTAAATGTCCGAAAATAAGAACATAGTTAAGGGCAAGGTTTACCGAAACAGCAACAATGCCTGCATACATTGGCACTTTAGGCTTGCCGATTTCCCTTAACGTACTTGCATACGCCTGCACAATGGAAGCAGGTATAAGCCCGATAAGCATAATGTTAAGATAATCACGGGCAAAACTTAACGTTTTTTGTGCATCTTCAACGCTTCCATCACCTTTAAGGTAGGCATTTATCAAACCATCGCCAAAGAAATAAAAAACAGCAATACCTAAAATTGAAATGGCAGTACAGAAAAGAACTTTAAAGCGGAAGGTATGCCTTATACCCTCATTATCGTTTTTTCCTGCAAACTGTGCGCCAAAAATTCCTGCACCTGATACTGCACCGAATATGCAAAGATTAAATACGAAAATAAGCTGGTTTGTTACTGCAACGCCTGACATTTCAGCCGTACCGAGCCTGCCAACCATTATGTTATCAAGCATATTTACAAACTGCATTATACCATTCTGAATCATTATCGGAAGCATCAATGCAATTATACTTTTATAAAAAGTTTTTGTGCCTATCAGTTTCTTAAACATCATAATACCCCATTATAATTTATATATTTATTATCACACATATGGGGAAAAATGTCAAACAAATAAAACTCCCATAAAAGGGAGTTTTATCACTTATTTTCCGCTTAAAAGCATCTTCTTACGTTCTTCAAATTCGCTTTGCGTAATTGCACCATTTTGATAAAGATTAAATAGAACCGCAAGCCTTTCTTCACTACTTTGGGTAACAATAGGCTCGTAACGTTTCTTTTTTTCTACCAAAGTTGCATCAGTAAATGCCCATACAATAGCAATTATCCAACAAATAATCGTCCAGCCAGCCAAAATATTTAAAATAAATATGGGATTTTCGTTGACGTGTCCGCGAGAATTAGCAATAAGATATGGTGCAAAGTATATATACATAAATATCGTGCCGGGAATTACAGCAAATATCATTACCGGAATTATAAGCTCACTATCAAAATCCCAATCACTACCAATACCATAAATCAAAAATGCAATAAACCATCCAAACCAGCAAAAAATCCTAAAGACAATGTTCCTCGGTCGTTTTATACCTGCTTTGATTTTTTCTTTTTCTTTTGCAATCTTCCTAAAAAAGAAATAGTAAATAAAAAAGATAATAGCCATACTTATAAAAGTATAAAGTGTTTCTCCTTTACCTTTGAAGTCAGCAATATATGCAAAATACAAACCACTAAAAAAAGAAAAAACAAGAGATGCAAAAATCATCAACGCATTAATTTTTCCAGGGATTTTAATACTATCATTTCCATATATGCGAACACTTAAAATAATCACACCATAAACAACCCACACAAGTGCAACAATAAATACATATGCAAAAAGAGAGATTTGACTGCTGCTTGAAGCTGATGAACCTCCCGAAGAGCTAAGCAAACTAAAAATTTTAACAACAATCATAATAATGCTTATTATAGCAGGAAGATACCAACTTTTTAAATTATACTTACTATTACTTTTTGATATGACTTCATCTGCATTATCGTCATAGCATTCATCATTTTCATCAAAAGATTCATCATCGTAATATTCAGCAAAAATTTCCTCTTCTTGTTCGTTCCTTTGCTCGTCTTCAACAAACTCATTGTTGCCACATTGCATACAAAACTTAGCATCCGCATCAACTTCTGCCCCACATCTTTTACATTTACGCATTTTATTTACTCCTTTAGTGTTTTTGCACCTATATAGGTGCAAGCTAATTATATCACGACGATTATAATATTGTCAATAGCATTGTTCCTAAATAGGTGCAAAGGTGGTGTTTGCTATAAATAGCGAAATTGAAAAGAAAATTGGACAGAATATACGTTATTTACGGGAAAGTAAAAATATAACGCAAGATAAGCTTGCCGCCCTTTTACAGCTTTCAGGCTGTGATATAACAAGAAGCGCCGTTGCAAAAATCGAAGTTGGTCAACGGCACTTATATCCTGATGAAATAATTTTAATCAAAGAAATTTTAGAAGTTGAATATGATGATATTTTAAAGAAATAGCAGGTGTTACCACAACACCTGCTATCATTTTAATCGAATTCATCAAAGGGCAATTTAACGTCGCCACTTTCGGTTAATATATCATTTTTCTTTATTGGGGTAATTACTACTTCCGGCTTTTCGTAATTTTTCAAAGAAAACACCCCTTATCTAATACCATAGTTTTCGATAATATAATCCATATCCTTATCGCCTCTGCCTGAAAGGTTGATAAGAATTGAACCTCTGCCCATCTTTTTGGCAAGCTTCATACCGTATGCTACAGCATGTGCGCTTTCGATGGCAGGAATGATACCCTCAAGACGTGAAAGTGTAAAGAATGCGTCGATGGTTTCATCGTCAGTTACAACGTCATACTTAACTCTGCCTAAATCATGTAAAAATGCGTGTTCAGGGCCTGATGAAGGATAATCAAGACCGCTTGCAACTGAATATACAGGTGCAGGATCGCCATTTGCATCTTTAAGCATAATTGAATTAAAGCCGTGCATGATACCCTCGGTACCATATTTAAGGCTTGCGGCATGGTCGCCTAACTTTTCGCCCCTTCCTAAAGGTTCAACACCATAGATATCAACAGGATCATTTAAGAAGCCTGAAAACATACCCATTGCATTACTTCCGCCACCTACGCAAGCAACAACAGCATCAGGAAGTTCGCCTGTCATTTCAGTAAACTGTTCTCTTGCTTCGATACCTACAACACTTTGGAAATCACGTACCATCATGGGGAAAGGATGAGGACCTAAAACTGAACCGATGCAATAAATAGCATCCTTATACTCTTTGCAATATGCTTCAAATGCGGCATCAACAGCCTCTTTTAAAGTTTGGAGACCATGTGTAACTTCAACAACGTTTGCGCCTAAAATTTTCATTCTTGCAACGTTGGGTGCTTGCTTTTTAATATCAACAGAACCCATATAAATATCACATTCAAGACCGAAATATGCTGCTGCAGTTGCAAGTGCAACACCATGCTGACCTGCGCCCGTTTCAGCAATAACTTTCTTTTTGCCCATGAACTTTGCCAAAAGTGCTTCGCCCATACAATGGTTAAGCTTATGTGCGCCGGTATGGTTTAAATCTTCACGTTTTACGTAAAGCTGAACGTTGCCCAATGATGCAGAAAGACGCTCAAGATGTGAAATTGGAGTAGGTCTGCCCTGAAAATCCTTGCGGATTCTTCTTAATTCATTTATGAATTTTGCAGACTTACAGATGGTGAAATATGATTCTGTAATTTCTTCCATCGCCTTTTTTAATTCATCGGAAACGTATGCGCCGCCGTATTTACCGAAAAAACCGTTTTTATCGGGATAATTTTTAAAGTAGGTGTCAAAATCAATTTCATTAAACTTCATAATACATTCCTCTTTTAAAGTTATTATAAAAAAATCCTATCCCACAAAAAAATGGGACAGGATATAAAATCATCCTGCGGTGCCACCCAAATTGAATTGCCTTCCGCCTTAACTTCATACAAAAATATGAACCGCATTGTAACGGATGCGCACCGTCAGCTACTACTTGCCCTAAAAGCTTTCGACTGCCCTCATAAGTCCATTCATTTAAAACTTGCTTATTGCCTTGCACCAAACGGCAACTCTCTGAAAAGTTCGTTAAAAACTACTACTCTTAATCTCAGGTTTAACTATTTATTCAAATTTTATCACAGATTTCTATATTGTCAAGTGTTTTTTAAAGCCTTCACCTAAAATTTTGTGCACATCATTGATTATCAGGAAAGCATTTTGGTCTATTTGTTTTACAACTGATACGATTTCAGGCAATTCTTTTGGTGTTACTGCGCAAAAAAGAACGTCTTTATCATTGCCGTAAAACATCCCCTTTGCCTTTATGGCTGTTACACCGCGTTCCATTTTTTGCAGTATAATTTTTGCAATATGGTTATTTTTATCAGAAAAAATATATACCGATTTTGCGCTGTCGCCAAGCACCAAAATATAATCGGCTATTTTTGAAGATATAAATAAAGCGGTAAGAGAATATACTGTAATTTCAAAGCTTTTAAAAACAAAACCCGATATCAACACAACAATAAAATCAACAGCAAAAATGATTTTCGCAACACTGATATGCTTTATTTTTTTATTGAGCATCAGCGCTAAAAAATCACTTCCGCCACTTGACGCACCTTGCCGTATAATAACGCCTATCCCCAAGCCGACAAAAACGCTTCCTGCTATAAGCGCCGATAACTTATCGCATTTTATATACGGAATTTCTGCCGTTATTTCTAAAAACGCAGTCAACGCAATTATGCCAACAACCGTTTTTATTATAGAATTTTTACCTAAAAGCCTAAAACCTATAACAAACAATATTGCATTTATTATAAGATTTGTAAATGATAAAGGAATACCAAAGAGATATTTAAGAATTGTTCCTATACCGCTTACCCCACCCGTCGATAGTTTTTGGGGTAAAAGAAAAAGATTTATGCCAAGGGCAAGAACAAATGTACCGAAGATGATATAAAAAAGTGATGTTATAGCATTTTTCATAAAAATACACCTCTTTTTTATATTATCCCTTTTATTGCATTTTAAACAAGTAAAAGCCTGCTGAAAAGCAGGCTTTTAAGTTTAATTACAACCGCACATATCATTCATGGCAGGCGGGAAGATGGGCAGGTTGAAAAATTCATCGCACACTTCATTTGCAAATTCCTCGCAGGGCGGGATTCTGCAAAAGCCATATGCAGGCACAAGAAGTTCAACCTCAGCAACAATTTTAAGTATTACGGTAACGCAAGCAGTAAGGCAGAAGGTATTTTCGCCTAAATAGCAACCTTGAACGCAAATTGCCGATACAACGTTATCTACTTCATATGGAATAATTGATTCATCAGGCACAAAAAGAACCACGTCTTTTTTAATGGTAATAATACCTCTGCCGCTACCCTCTCTGCCGCAATTATCTTCAAAAATGATTTCAATGGGAATATCTACATTAAGACGCACGCGGGCAAAGTTGGGACGATCACAAAGCCTTTCAATACATAAGTCCCTTACCCTGCCTTTGATGCCCGTTGACCTACAGCTGATAAAATTAACGGGTGCTTCAAATTTCGTGTTGCCGGGACAGATATCCGTTAAGCGCACGTTTATGTTCTCAAGCTGTTCCTGCTGCATACAAGAATCGTATATTTTCTTTACCTGAATGCAGACTCTTTCAGTAATTCCGTTTGTTAAGTCCCCGCTGATTTTTCCGGGGCATATTTCATTATCGTTATTTCTGTATGAATAAAATGACATATTATATCCTCCTTTTTAAAATTTTCAGCTTCTTTTGTACATTATATTTTATGCAAAAATTTTTTTATTGTGAATTAAAATACAATAAAATCCTTTAAAACGTAGCCAACGTTACCAAGATAAGTTATCTGATACCAATTTCCCGTTGAATTTATAACAGTTACCGTTGAATTATCAGGGATTCTTAAAATCACGTTTGCATTAAGCGATGGCCCACTTCTTAAATTAAGATTTCCGCCACCGGTATTTACCCTGCCCTTTATTTGGGCTGATGCGTCTTGGCAAATGCAAAGAAAATCGCCTGAAGAATAACCTTCAATGGCATTATACCGTACCCTTGCCCAGCCGTTTGCAAGTTTTTCAAGCAACAAAGCCTTATCGTTTGGCGGTATCTGCCCGATAACAGGACTGCCGGTATTGGGATTTTGGCGGATATTAAGATTATCGCCATCATTTGTGCATACGCGCACGTATGAATTTATCTGTGGATTGCTTACGTTTACAATAGGCGTTCCTGCTTTTTGGCAAACGTCCTTAAAAGGAATTTTAAAATAAGTACACAAGCCTTTTGCAAGATAAAGGGCGATATTCTGGATATTTGCCTTTATCCAATCAGCATCCTGCAAGTTATCATGATAACCGATTTCCATTAAAACGGCAGGTGCTTTAGTGCGCCTTACCTCAGTTATTACGGTAGATGGCACAGTATAGACAAGCATAGGATCAGGATATATATTTTTAAGGCTATCAACAAGATCATTTGCGGCAAGTTTGCCTTTTGTGCTTGTTGGATAGTAGTAAGCCTGAATTCCCCTGAAAGCGCCTTCCCTGCCTTCAGGCGAAGCATTTGAATGAAGTGCAAGATGCAAATCATAATTTCCTTGATTTGAAGTATTTATTGCATTTGATAAAGTATTTGGGTATCGTGAACGTGTATAGGTTATTCCGTTTAAAGTAAGGTACGGTTCAAGGGCATCGGCAACATAGCCCATATACTGTGCTTCATTACCACCGTTTACGTATAAATTTCCCGGCTGAAGTGATGGACTTAAAAAAATATCAGGCATAGAAAAATCCTCCTTTTAACTCTTTATACTATATGTTAAAAACGGAAATTAGTTGAATAAACTTCTTGCAAGTATTGGCTTTTTTTAATATAATATATATAGATTGGAGGATGAAAACATGTATAATTTTGGTGAATTAGCACAAAAAAGTCTTGAACAACTTTCAAAAAACGGAGTTTTCCTTACTGTAAAAAACGGTGATAAGGTTAATACCATGACTATCGGCTGGGGTTCATTAAGCCAATATTGGGGACAAGAAGTTTTTATTATCCCCGTACGCCACTCACGTTACACCTTTGAGCTTTTAAGTAATACGGATGAATTTACCGTAAGCATTCCCGTAAACGGTCAGTTTGACGATGCCTTAAAAATTACAGGCTCAGTTTCAGGCAGAAGTGAAAATAAAATTGAAAAAGCAGGTCTTACTTTAAAAGACGCGCAGGAAATTTCAACACCTGTAATTGATGGTTGTGATATTTATTACGAATGTAAAATTCTTTCTTTTATGGATCTTAAAAAAGAAGATTTAGACAAAGAAACCCAAGATAAATGGTACGCAAACGGTGATATGCACCGCTTATACTTCGGCAAAATTTTAAGAGCTTATAAGTAATGGACAGAGTAATTCTGCACTCAGATTGCAACTCATTTTTTGCATCTTGCGAGTGTTTATTGAATCCACAATTAAAGAACGTGCCTATGGCGGTTTGCGGAAACCCCGAAAACCGCCACGGTATTATTTTGGCAAAAAATGAACTTGCAAAAAAGTACGATATCAAAACGGC
>JAZOMK010000202.1:0-8307 GCA_045653985.1 Clostridia bacterium
CCCACCATTCATGGGTATCAAGAGGTACCGTCAATACGCATTTTGCGTTGATTGAGTTTGCAAGCTGAACGTCAGTAAAAAGCTGGTCGCCAACAAAAAGCACGTTTTCAGGGGAAACGTTAAGACTTTCTAAAAGTTTAAGTGTTGGCTTTTTGAAAGGTTTTTTTGCATCTCTAAATACGGGGATATCAAGCTTTTTGCCGATGGAAACAGCGTTTTCGCCTTTTGAGTTTGTTAAAAGGGCTACGGTAATACCCATTGCCTTAACTTTTTCTACCCAAGGGTAAAATTCTTCAGGAACAACGTCAGAATGCCATTTGGCAAGGGTATTATCCATATCTAAAAACACAAGGCGGATGTTAAGATTTTTAAGGTCATCAAAAGGAATATCCGATAAGCGGTTATAACGCAAAGTTGGTTTAAGGCTCATTACTTTGCACCAAGAGAAGCTAAACGTTCTTCAACCTTTTTAAGCATATCGGTATATTTTTCAAGCTTTGCCTTTTCTTCATCAACAAGCTTTTGGGGGGCTTTTGCAATAAAGCCCTGATTGTTGAGTTTACCCTCAGCGCGCTTGATTTCACTTTCGATAGTTGCCTTTTCCTTTGTAAGGCGGTCAAGTTCCTTTTCAATATCAACAAGCTCGCCCATGGGGATATAGCACTGTGCATCGCCCGTTACGATTGATGCAAAGCTGTCTTCGTCCTGCGGCTTTTCTGAAATAAATTCAACCTTTGTGCAGGAAGCAAGCTTTTCAATATAAGCGCTTGAAGATGCCATATTAAGCTTTGTTAAAATTAAAAGCTCGGTTTTCTTGTTCTGAGGTACGTTCATTTCGGTACGGATGTTACGTACACTCTTAATAATATCAACAACGGCTTCGAAGGAAGTTTCGGTAATATCAATTTCCTTTTCGGGCCAATCAGATATCATAATGCTTTCGCCTGTGTTTGGAAGCGAAGTCCAAATTTCCTCAGTAATAAAGGGCATAAGGGGATGAAGGAGCTTTAACGTATTTGAAAGCACGTAGTTTAAAACTGTGCAAGCGGTAAGCTTAGCATCCTTATCTTCACCGTAAAGGCGAGGTTTGGTAAGCTCAATGT
The DNA here is from genome assembly GCA_045653985.1 of Clostridia bacterium. Taxonomy (GTDB): domain Bacteria; phylum Bacillota; class Clostridia; order Christensenellales; family QALW01; genus UMGS1322. Next base: position 1,104 of record JAZOMK010000202.1, read on the forward strand.
ACCAATCGCAATACTCAGACCAGATAAAGTCATAAAGGCTTTGTGCGGCAATACCAAGCTCATAGTTTTCAAAGCTCTTTGTAACGCTTTCAAGAAGTGCGTTGTATTTTGCCAAAATCCACTTATCGCTTTCATCAAGAGTTAATGTTGAAAGCTCAGGTAAGTCAAGCTCATCAACGTTCATTTTTACGAAACGTGAAGCGTTCCAGATTTTATTTGCAAAGTTACGGTATGCTTCAACCTTTTCCCAATAGAAACGCATATCGTTTCCGGGTGAGTTACCTGCAGCCAATGAGAAACGTAAGGCATCAGCACCGTATTTATCAATAACCTCAAGAGGATCAACACCGTTACCAAGGCTCTTTGACATTTTTCTGCCTAAAGAATCGCGTACAATGCCGTGGATAAGAACAGTTTTAAAGGGAACTTCGCCCATCTGTTCAATACCTGAGAACATCATTCTTGCAACCCAGAAGAAGATAATATCGTAACCGGTAATCAATACGTTTGTGGGATAGTAATATTCAAGCTCTTCTGTCTTTTCAGGCCAGCCTAATGTTGAGAAGGGCCAAAGTGCTGAAGAGAACCATGTATCTAATACGTCCTCATCCTGATGTAATACAGTATGACCGCACTTTGAACATTTTGCGGGCATTTCCTTTGCAACGTGAGTTTCACCGCACTTTTCGCAATAGTATGCGGGGATTCTGTGGCCCCACCAAAGCTGACGAGAAACGCACCAATCGCGGATGTTTTCAAGCCAGTTATAATAGATTTTTGAGAAACGGTCAGGCACGAAGGAAGTTTCGCCATTCTTAACTGCATCAAGGGCAGGCTTTGCAAGGCTTTCCATCTTTACGAACCATTGCTTTGAAATGATAGGTTCAACAGCGCTGTGGCAACGATAGCAAGTGCCAACGTTATGTGAATAATCTTCGGTTTTAATTAAGCAGCCACATTCGGTAAGCTTTTCAACAACTGCTTTACGTGCATCTTCGCGTGAAAGACCTTTAAAGATGCCGCCATCTTCGTTGATTGTGCCGTCATCATTCATTACGCGGATAACGGGCAAGTTGTGGCGAAGTGAAACTTCAAAGTCGTTGGGGTCGTGGGCAGGTGTAATCTTAACTGCACCGCTACCAAATTCCATTTCAACGTACTTATCGGCAACAATGGGGATTTCTCTATCCATTAAAGGAAGAACAACAGTTTTACCAATTAAATGGGTGTAACGTGCATCGTCAGGATGAACGGCAACAGCAGTATCGCCCATGTATGTTTCAGGACGTGTTGTTGCAACGGTGATATAATCTTTACCATCGGGGGTATAATAGCGCATATGCCAAAGATGTGATGCCTGCTCCTCATACTCAACCTCAGCATCGGAAAGTGCGGTTTTACAAACGGGACACCAGTTGATGATTCTTGAACCGTGGTAGATAAGGCCCTTTTCGTAAAGCTTAACGAAAACTTCAGTAACAGCCTTTGAACAGCCTTCGTCCATAGTAAAACGCTCTCTGTCCCAATCACAGGAAGAACCTAACTTCTTCAACTGCTCAACGATTCTGCCACCGTACTGTTTTTTCCAATCCCATGCGCGCTCAAGGAACTTTTCACGGCCTAAATCTTCTTTTTTAAGACCTTCCTTTGCCATAGCATCAACGATTTTAACCTCAGTTGCAATGCTGGCGTGGTCGGTGCCGGGAAGCCAAAGGGCGGAATAACCCTGCATACGCTTAAAACGGATGATAGCATCCTGCATCATATTATCTAAAGCATGGCCCATGTGTAACTGACCGGTAATGTTCGGCGGGGGCATAACTATTGAAAATGGCTTTTTGCTTTTATCAGGCACAGCATGGAAATAGCCTTTTTCCATCCACTCCTTATAAAGTCTGTCCTCAACTTGTTTAGGATCATACTGTTTTGCGATTTCTTTCATAAAACCTCTCCTTAAAAAAATAAACGCCCTTAAATAAAAAGGACGTTGAAAATTAAACGCGGTACCACCTTAATTCCGAAAAAATCGGCACTTTATGGGTTGTAACGGACGCCTTACCGTTTGTGCTACTTAGTTTCACACAAAGCACTCCAAAGCTACCTTCAAGAAACTTGCAACGCGTTCTTTCAGCCGTAAGGAACGCTCTCTTTTTGATGCAAAAAAATCTTTACTCCTCTTTTTCATCGTGCAAAATATTCAATACAAAATAATTATACTATATAATATATATTTTTGCAACTGTTTTTTAGGTTTACCTTGTAAGTAAACTGTATACCACATCACTGCAACCGTTGATTACGATGGCAATTAAGCCTAAAATTATACCTGCAAGCTGAAGTTTATTAAGCTTTTCCTTAAACATAAAGCCGCCTGCGATAGTTGAAATTATAACCATTGCGCCATTTGATACGGGGAAGAAAATTGCGGAATCAATAACCTTTGAAAGGGAAACGTTTAAGCGGATATAAACGCAACCTGCAATACCCGAAAGCAATATAAAAATAAGTGCTTCCTTTTTTATTGTGGGGCATTTTTCCTTTTTTACACCGTTAATAAAAAGACCTGATAAGAAGAAAAGAACTGCCGAGGTAACAGATGCGGAAAGCATCATTGAATTTACCTGCTCTTTTGCAGTTGAAAGACCGAAAATCTTATAGAAGATGCCAACGAATCCACCTGCTAAAAAGAACATAAAACAGAAGAAAAACCATTTTAAAGTAAGTTTTTCACCACTCTTTTTTGGGAAAATGCACATTACAAGGGAAACAAGGATAAGGAACATACCTATATACTGTGCGGCGCTTACGGTTTCATTATTATAAATAACGCCAAAGCCTGTTGCGATGATAAATGCGCAACTGCCGATTAACGTTGTAAGCGAAACGGGGCCTGATGCCAGCGATTCCGTTTTAAAGTATAAAAACATACATAAAATTACACCGTACACCATGCCGAATAATATGGAGGGCAGGGAACAAGCAAAATCCCCTGAGATAACAGACCACAAGGATATAATTGCAATCCATATTATGCTTATAGCGCCGTTAAAGAAAAATACGTCGCCTGAAGTTTTAAAGGTGCGATTTTTGAATTTGCGAAGGATAAGGCTGTTTACTGCGGCAAAAAATATTGCCACCGCCATTAAAAGGTAGTTCATTTTATCAGTTCCTCTCTGTATTTCTTAGGTGAAGTTTTAAATTTATTATAAAAAGCCTTATAAAAGTGGGGGGCATCATTGAAGCCTGAGGATAAGGCAACCTCGGTAATTGAAAGGCTTGTTTCCTTTAATTTTTTTGATGCTTCCCTAAGCCGAATGGATAAAATGTATTTTGAAGGCGTTGTTTTTTCATGCTTAACAAAAAGGCGGTAAAGATATGTGCGGTCAATGCCGATAGCAAAGGAAACACTTTCAACGTTTATATCGTAGGAATAGTTATCTAAAATAAAACGTTTTGCTTTTTCAACGTAATTTTCAGGCGACCATGTGGAAGGTGATGCGCCTTTTAAAACAAGGTTGCTTACTATTATAAGGAAATGCCCAAAAATACCGTAACCCTTTAAATTTTTGTTTTTGCCTGACTTGTGCATCAAGTGGAGGGAAGAAATAATTTCCTCAGGAAAAGTAAAGGTGAGGTTATCTTCATTAAGCCCCATATCATTTAATAATTTTTCAGCACCATCACCGGTAAAGCCTATGTAGATGTATTCCCATGGATCGTGCTTATCGCCAATATACTCATTAAGGATTGCAGGCGGTATCAAAAAGCCTTCACCTGCTTTTAAGTGATGCTTTTTGCCGCTTATAATATAATCGCCCTCCCCTTTTAAAATAAAGTGCAAGGAATAATCATGGTAAATTCGCCTGCCGCCTGTGTGTGATGGGTGGTTGGTAGTTATACCGCAGGTGGTAAGGGTAAGGTCAGATAAATTAACGTTTTCAAGACCGTAACGGTCAGTTGTATAACTCATATTAAAACCTCACTATGCAACAAAATACGGTTGAATTATACCATATATATCGGATATTTATCAATAAAAAATCAATAATAGGCAACAAAAATACAATAAAAATCAACATCAGGATATTTTTGAACACGGAAAAGTTTGATATCATAAAATAAAAAATGGAAGGGAGGATTTTTGTGAAAAAGAAATTACGTATTTGTGTGGTTGGCTGTGGTCAGTTTGCACGCCATTTTGTACCATTGTTTCAGCATCACCCTGCCTGCGAATTTGTTGCAGTTTGTGATAAATTCCGCGATCGTGCAGAAGATTATATGGAAAATTTCAAGGTTGATAAAATCTATGATACCTTTGATGATGCAGTAAATTCTGATGAAATAAATGCCATTGCAATATTTTCACAGCGCGATATGCACGGTGTTATGGCAATAGAAGCCTTAAAGCACGGCAAAAACGTTTATAGTGCTGTTCCTATGGCTTTAAAAATTGATGAAATTAAGGAAATCGTACGTCTTGTTGGCGAAACGGGACTTACTTATTCAATGGGCGAAACAGGTATTTATCGCCCTGCATCAATCTTCTGCCGTCAGAAATACAAGGCAGGTGAATTTGGTGATTTAGTTTATGCTGAGGCACAGTATAACCATGATATGTTGCGTCTTTACGGCACATTCCAATATACTGAGGGCGACCTTTGGCGCAAGATGGCAGGTCTCCCACCATTCTTCTACCCAACACACTCAACCTCAATGGTTCTTTCGGCAACAAAGGCACACGCCGTTAAGGTTTCTGCCTTTGGTTATGAAGATAAAAAAGATCCCGATATTTTCGGCAAAGATAAAAACTGGTGGGACAACCCCTTCTCAAACTCATCAATGCTTTTGAAAATGAGCGATAATTCCATTGTAAGAATCAGCGAAAACCGCCGTATTGCATGGCACGTGCCTGAAACGTATATCACTTGCTTTAACGGTACTGATGCTTCTTATGAATGTTCAATCGCACAGCACAGCTTTGTTAAAATGCACGCTGACGGCAAGACCTTTGATTTTGAGGACGTAAGCGACCTTTTAAACCCAATCGAGGTTACAAAGCATAAAAACGAGCCTGATTTCACCAAAAAAGTTTTCGATGGTAATTGGTCAACGGGCGAAGCACCTATCCAGATTGCATCACGTTTGCCCAAAGAATATGAAAGCCTTTCAACGGGACACGCAGGCACCCATAAGTTTATGATTGATGACTTCTGCCAGGCTTATATGACTGATAAACTTTCGCCTACAAACGCATGGCAGGCGGCAAGATATAATATTCCCGGCTTAACTGCACATGAGTGTGCAATTAAAGGCGGTGCTACTATGGATGTTTACGATTGTGGCGACCCGCCGAAAAATATAGAAATTCTTGATGAAGACAGAATAGAAAATGAGGTATGGAAATGATGAAAGAAAAATTAAAAGTAGGTGTACTTGGCTGCGGTAATTTCAGCACGAGCTTTGTTGAGCTTTTTCAAAATCATCCCTTTGTTGAAAAAGTTTGTGTTGCCGATACTAATTTAGAAGCGGCAAAGAAATTTGGTGAAATGTTTAATGTTGAATATTATAATTCCCTTGATGAACTTTTGCAGGCGGATATAAACTCTGTTGCAATTTTTACACCCAGACACACTCACGGACCTTTAGTTGTTAAATCATTAAAGGCAGGAAAACACGTTTACAGTGCGGTACCTATGGCATCGGAAATTACTCATTGCGAGGAAATAGTTAAGCTTGTTGAAGAAACAGGTCTTACTTATATGATGGGTGAAACGTGTATCTATTATCCTTGCTCAATGTATTGTAAGGAACAGTTTGAAAAGGGCGAATTCGGCAAGTTCGTTTATGCAGAAGCACAGTATTTGCATGACGTTGAACACTTTATGCCCCATCACAAAGCTGATAAAGACTTTGGCGTGCCGCCTTTTTATTACATAACACACTCACTTTCAATGATTCTTAATGCAGTTGATGCACACGTTACCAAAGTTAGTGCTATGGGTTATGAGGATACTGAGGGCGACCACATTTTCGAAAAAGGTGTAAATATGTGGGATAACACCTTCTCCAACGAATTTTCACTTATGCGCCTTAGCAATGGTGGTGTTGCAAGAATAAATGAAATGCGCCGTGTAGGCTGGAAGGCACCCAGCTCATCCATTGCATCTTTTTATGGCACAAAGGGTGGCTATCAGTTTAGTAATGCTCAGCACGTTTTTGTTCAGCAAGCCGAAAAAGGGGTTCAATTAACTGACGTTTCTGATTACGTTAACCCTAAGGCAATGACAGAAAACAAAAATGATCCTGAATTCAAAAATAAGGTTGCAAACCATACTTGGCAATGGAATGATTTTGCACCTATCCAGAAACCCGAAACCTTGCCCAAAGAATATGCTGAACTTAGAAACGGACATATGGCAAGCCATCAGTTCTTGATAAACGATTTCTGTACTGCTGCATATAACGGCACTTTGCCTACGGTTAATGCATGGGTTGCCGCGCGTTACACCGTGCCCGGCATCGTTGCTCACGAATCTGCAAAACTTGGTGGAGTTCCTCTTGACGTGCCCGATTTCGGAAATCCCCCGAAGAAAGGATAATTTATGAATTTTAAACAACTTATAATGCGTCATCCCGATCTTTCAAAAGTGCCTGAACTTAATTTGCCTGAGGGTTTTGAAATTGTAACCCACAAAGATGGCTATGAAAAGGAATGGGAGAATATTATCGAAAGTTCTTTCGGTATGCACTTTGATTTTGATTTTTTGATTAAAGCAGGCGATTATGCGCCTGAAAAGGTTTTGTATTTGCTAAAAGACGGCAAGTTTATTGCAACAACCTCAGCTGTTGAACACGAAGCTTTCAGAGGTGAAGGTTGGTTCAGAATGGTGGGCGTTCATAAGGACTCGCAAGGTATGGGCGCCGGCAAAAAAATCTCCATTGCCGCACTTAATTCATTGAAGGCAAGAGGATATAAAACAGCCGTTCTCTCCACCGATGACCACCGTATCCCCGCCATAAAACTTTACCTTTCCGTTGGCTTTGAACCTGTTTATGTTGATGAATCACATAGAGCGCGTTGGGAGAAAGTATTTGAAGTTATTAGCGGCACAAAAAACTCTTAAAACTGTATCGAGCGCGAGATTCCCTTGCAAACATAAAACCCTACTTGCGTAGGATTTTATTTGCTGTGTTACGCAGAGGA
>JAZOMK010000203.1:0-9786 GCA_045653985.1 Clostridia bacterium
AGCCTGCGTCATAAGATTTCTTATGCCGTTGCCTACAAATTTGCGGATTTCTGTCAGCGTACGCGTTGGATAATTAAATTTTTCAAGGGCATAGTTTACACTTAAATATAAATCTTTTAAAGTATATAAAAGTGTGCCGTCAAGGTCAAAAATTACTGCTTTCATTGGTTTTCCTCCCAAGTAAATACGATATTTTCAGTAAACTCATTGGTTAAAGTATCAGGTTGTTCTTTTAATAAAAGATTATTCCAATAAATATTTTTAATTAAAATATCTTTTGTTTTGTGGGTTTCATCATACCCCTCAAAATTAAACGTAGGCTTCTGGCGGGAATATAAGCGGATATTTTCAAAGGTAATTTTTTCGCTTTTGCCGCGTCGAGTACCGCCTGCAGAATATTCATAATGATATGCCGTTATAACGCTGATTAAATCAGGCGCATAGTCAGGATTCGTATTTTTATATTCATCCTTATCACTTCTTTGCAGGATAAGTTCAGGGATAATATCATGATATTCCACGGAAATATTTTTATATATTACGTCATGAACAAAGGCGTAATCAATGTTAAAAGAATCAAGCACCGCCGCAGAAACGTGGATAATATTACAATTTTCAAAGGTAATATCAAAAATTTCCTCTGCACGCGTTTCAGCACCGATTTCAAGGCATTTGCCCCAATCATTCCAGATAACGCAATCCTTTATAAGCACATTTTTAAAAACATCATAACTTTGGCCGTTGCGGTACATTGCCTTTTTAACGGCTTCCTCAACATCGCCCTCATAATAGCAATCAAAGCCTTTTACGCAGATTGAATCATCAAAAGTGCGGATAAAACAGTTTTCTATTAAAACGTTTTCGCAGTTGTGCATATCAATACCATCAGAATTATATCGCCAGCAACCTATAATTTTAACGTTTTTTATGGTAAGATTTTTACAGCCTATTGGACGGATATTGTACACAAGGGAATCGCGTATAGTAATGCCTTCGATTTCTACGTTGGTACAATATTCAAGCTGAATAGTCATCTGCCTTTTTGCATTTTTAACAGCACAATCATTGGCGGAATCTTCAACTTCAAAAAGGATTTTTTCTTTATTTTGGCTGTTATCAAAAATTCCCCTGCCGATGATTTTTATGTTTTCGGCATCTATAGCTTTAATACAGCCGTAAACTACTGCGCCCTCATCAATATAAACGGTCTGATTGCTTTTTAAGGTAATGGTATCAACAAAATGCTCACCTTTACCAAAATAGATAACCTCGTTTGTGTCTTCCTTCTTTTCTTCTATAGGATCAATAAAAATATGTAACGCATTATTTCTGCCAAAGGGTTCAACGGTAAAATACTGTGGTTTATCAATTTTAAAAGAAATTACGCCATCCTTAACTTCAGGCTTGATATTTGCTGTAAGCGGTCTTATTATTACGTTTTCAAAAGGCTTTTTAGGTATAATTTCAAAGCTAAGGGATTCATTGGAAGAAAGCGACAAAAAGTTTATAAGTTCAGCTTGGTCAAGGGGTCTTTGATGCCCCGGCCAACGTCTGTTAAAAGGAACTTTTGATACCCTTGCAACATCAAGAGATACTTCTTTGCCGTTTATTTTTACTATATAATCCTTAAAATCATTTTCAATAACGGGATATATCTTATATGCCATCGCTTACCCCTCCTTTAAAAGCACTGATATTTTACTATATTTTTTGTAAAAAGTAAATATCAATTTAAACTAAATATATTGACTTATGTTTTTCGCTATGATAAAATACTTTTACAAATTTAAAGGAGAAACGTTATGAAATTCTTTCTGTCCGAGCCTTTTTTACTGACGCTTAAACCATCAAAAGAAATGAACGTTTTATGGTTTCAAAGTGAGAAAACCGACGGAATTGTTCAGTGGGGTTTTACCGATAAATTAGGTTCTGAAATTACCGCCCAATGTTTTGAGCTTACAGGGTTGCGTGCTCCTCTTGAAGATGGCACTTATCCTGAATATCCCGAAATGTGCGCGCCCGTTTCCGTCTGGCAATACGTTGCTAAAATTGAAAACTTAAACCCCGGTGATACAGTTTATTACCGCATAAATTCAAATAACAATTTAACTAAAACATATTCTTTCCACACCGCCCCTGAAAAGGGCAAAAACTTCCGTTTTGTGCAGTTAAGCGACCTGCAAGGCTTGCCCGATTGTAACAAAACCATTGATGAAGTCGGCAAACATAAGCTTGATTTTATCTTATATTCAGGCGATGCAACTTACACAAGCTGGCGCCTTGATTCATGGTTTGATTTAGGCGAAGAATGGCAAAGTGAAGATTCAAGAAAAAAAGCCTTTTTCCCATGTATGCAAAATGCAAATTTAATGCAGTATATGCCAATGTTCTTCTGCCCCGGCAATCACGAAGTTGATAATTTAAGATGTTATGCCGAAAAGGAGAAGGCAGGCGATGATAAGTATTGGTGCTGGTCCATTTTTATGCAGATGTTCCGTCCCCTTTATAACACAAATGATTATTCCGTTACGGGTAAAAGGTGGTATTCTGTTGACTATGGTGATATGCACATTATATCGTTAAGTATAAACCGCCTTTGCTTCTTTAATTATCTTGAAGCGCCCGGCTGGCGTCTTTATGATTCCATTGCACCTGACAGCCCGCAGATAAATTGGCTTAAAGAAGATTTAAAGAAGTCCGATAATAAATATAAATGGGTTATTCAGCATTTTCATGTGCTTAATAAAGGCTGGGACGTTCAGTTTAACCTTTGCTCTCCCGTTATTAACGAAAAGGGCGAGGCAACCTATCCATACGACCATGGCGGTCAGTTAATGGATTTATATTCAGCGCATGGCGTAAATGCAGTATCTTTCGGTCATAGCCACGTTTACGAAAGATATTTCAGAAAAAGCACCCATTATATTGAGGCGGCGTATCTTTCAATATGCTTCCACAACGGCACCGAGGAACCGCATCCATCAGGTTTATTGCCCGTTAAGGAAGATTTATCACAGCGTTCATTCTTAATTGTTGAAAAAAATGAAAACGGCTTGACAGGTACCGGCTATTACGCCGAAGGCTCTATACCCTTTGATACATACAGAATAGCAGATGAAAATGGTATTTCCGTTGCGCCTGAAATATAAGGAGATTTTTATGGAATTTTTATTTAACGTAACTTTTAAAAGTGAAACCCCTGCAAACGGTCAGTTTGAGGCGGAAATAAGCGTACCTCAAGCCGTTTACGCAACCATTTATTGGGCAGATGAAAACGGCAAGGCTCTTGAAAACTATCTTCCCATTAAAACTCTTCCCTTGCCTGATGGTACAGCCACCTATTTAACACGCGAAATCACCATCCCCGACGAGGCAAAAACTCTGCTTTTGCGCGCATACAGCGATGCTTTGGTTGAAATCGTTTTGCCTGAGTTTGTTTTTAAAATTCCCGAAGAAAAACTTGTGCAAAAGAAAAAACCCCTTTACACCATTTTTGCAGGCAGCGATATGCATTTTGGCGGTGATTATTTCCATAACGCAAGCTCAAGATTAAAGGCTTTTGAGTGCATTGAAGATTTAAAGCCTGACATGGTTGTTGTTTCAGGTGATATTACTGATAACTCATACCCCAATGAATACAAGCAAGCAAAGGAATATATTGAAGATCATTTCCCCAAAACTCCCGTTTTTGTTGCTTACGGCAACCACGATTGGGATCCCTATGCAAAGGGAAGTTTCCCTCACTATGAGGATATGACGGCATTTATGAATTGGCAACACAAGCGCAACGAAAAGCTTGGCGCAAAGATGCTTTCAATAGGGCCAAAAGAAGCTTTCTCCGTTAAATATAACGGCATTACAATAATTGCCCTTAACCCCAACGAAGATACAAGACGCGTTGAAACTGCACGTTTCCAATATAAAGAAGACCAATTAGAGTGGCTTGATAATGAGCTTACAAAATGCGATGGCGACCGTTACAGAATAGTTACCACCCATTTCCACCGCACCGATACAATGGTTATTCCAAGCAAAAGCAAAGGCAAAAATGCTTTTGAAGTATTAAACGATGATAAATGCGGTGAAATTTTAGATAAGCATAAGGATATTTTACATATTTCAGGTCATTGCCACACCAATATGGACAGCGAATGGATTAACGCATCATATAATGCCGAACATAACATCGCCTACGTAAACGGCGGCTGTATGGTTTGGTCGGGTGTAGGGCTTAACGAGCGCCCCGAATATTATCAGAAAGATCGCGCGATGGGACAGTTAATTGAAGTTTACGAAGATTATATTATTGTACGCGGTATTGAATACGTAAGCGGAAAGTTTATCCCCCGCTGTTTACATAAGTTTAGTTTGTAAAAAAAATCCCGATAAAAATCGGGATTTTCTTATTTTTCTATTTTCAGCCACATATGATAAACGTTAACGCACCATTCTACGTTATAACCTTCGGAAAACTGTATCAGCATACGGCTTTGATCGCCATTTTTCAACACAAGATTATTTGAATAATAACAACCGCATGATTTAGGAAGCTCCCTTATGCGCGTTGCCTCACTCCAATTTTTACCATCAACGGACGTATAAAGCACAAAAGCCGTCATATCCTTTGACCTGCCGTGAGCAACAAAAACACCGTCAATTAGTGCAATTTGCGGATTGCGGATGCCCTCATTTACATATGAAAGTTCAGGTTCGCCCCACGTTTTACCTAAATCAAGGGAGACAATATGGTCTATATTAAATTCATCACTTCCGTTATAGGCATAAACGTGCAACGCGCCATTTTCATCAAAAACCATCGCACCATATCCCCTTTGCAACGTAGGAAGTGGCACTACGCATACTTCAGAAAAACTTTTGCCATTATCATAACTTGCAAAAAGCCTATAAAGGTCATCATCCTTTGTACCGCAAAAATTTTCAGTTGCTTCATTACAAAACTCAAGGGCATAAATAACTCCCTTATAATATAAAGCATCATAAATGCGCCCTTTATATTGGCACATTTCATATGGTTCACTCCACGTTTCACCTAAATCATTACTGATAATTACCGTTGGCGTATCCCAAGGCGTACAGCAAGAATGTGGATTATTCCTTAAACAAAAAGCAACAATGCTTCCATTATCTGTAGCAACTGCCTTTTCAACCGAAATAGTATAAACACCATCAAGAAGCTCTTGTTTAGAATAGGAAAGTTCCTTTATTTCGCCAAAGGTTTCACCGCCATCATTGGAAATGCGGTATTCAACAAAGCCGAAAGTCGAATGGCCGAAAACGTAACGCGACGAACAATTTGAGTTAAAATCAACAACAACGCCCTTTTTAGGTTCAACCATTGCATGGGTCATGTGTCCGCTTCGATTACGTGATTTATTATCAACATATAACGTTGCTTCGCTTGTTTCAACAGTAAAGCCCTTCTGTATTATTTGCATAAAATCACCTCGGAAACATATATTTGAGGGTAGTATAACATATATAATATACAAAATCAATACCAAAATTCCGTATATAATGTGGTGAAAAGATAAAAAATAATTTTGCAGTATTGACTTTTGGTTTTCAATATGGTATAATTCCTTTCAAATAAGGGAGTAATCGTCGCACAACGTGCGTGATATGGTCAACATTCCGATAGTTTTAACTATTCTGGCCTTTCTTTAACGATAAGACTTATCTGCACAAAATAGGCAGGTAGGTCTTTTAATATTTTATTTAAGGAGAATTTTTAATGAAAGAGTATTTACTTTCAAAGGAAGAAGTCCTCAAAAACGTAGAAAGCACACCGTCAGGCTTAACTGAAAAGGAAGCCGCATCAAGGCTTGAAAAATTCGGTTTAAACAAACTTAAAGAAGCAAAAAAGGATTCTTTATTAAAGCGTTTTGTAAAACAACTTGCCGACCCGATGATTATCATTTTGCTGGTTGCCGCAGGTGTTTCCGCATTAACTGAAATTTTTGAAAACGCCTTCCCCACCGATGCTTGCATCATTCTTGCAGTTGTTTTAATAAATGCAATTTTAGGCGTGTTCCAGGAATCAAAAGCTGAAAAAGCAATCGAAGCATTGCAGGCAATGACTTCATCAATGAGCAAAGTCATCCGCGACGGCAAGCACATTCAGGTAAAAAGCGAAGAGCTTGTTAAGGGCGACATTATCATTTTAGAAGCAGGCGATGACGTACCTGCCGATGCAAGAATCCTTGAAAGCGCATCATTAAAAATTGAAGAAGCCGCTTTAACAGGTGAAAGCGTACCCGTTGATAAACACGAAAACGTACTTTCGGGCGATGTTTCTTTAGGCGACAGAAAAAACATGGTTTACATGGGCTCTCAGGTAGTTTACGGCAGATGCGTTGCCGTTGTAACACAAACGGGTATGGAAACCGAAATGGGCAAAATTGCCGATGCACTTGCGCAGGCTGAGGAAGGACAAACTCCTTTACAAATCAAACTTGCACAGTTAAGCAAAATTTTAAGCTTCCTTGTTTTAGGCATCTGCGTTGTTGTTTTTGCAATAAACCTTTTCCGCATTGATTTTGGCGGTGCTGATGTTTTAGCACACGTGCTTGAAATCTTTATGATTGCCGTATCATTGGCTGTTGCGGCTATTCCTGAAGGTCTTGCAGCAGTTGTTACCATTGTACTTTCAATCGGCGTTACCAATATGTCAAAGCGCAATGCAGTTATCCGCAAACTTACCGCAGTTGAAACATTAGGTTGTGCGCAGGTTATTTGTTCAGATAAAACAGGTACACTTACACAGAACAAAATGACGGTTGTTGATAATTATTCCTTTGACGAAACCGTCCTTGCAACCTCACTTATGATGTGTAATGATGCAACCCTTGACGATAACTTCAATGCACAAGGCGAGCCTACCGAAGCCGCACTTGTAAATTACGCATACAAGCTTTCATTAAACAAAAACGAGCTTGATATCAAATATCCCCGCCTTTGTGAAGCACCCTTTGACTCAATGCGTAAAATGATGAGTACGGTGCATAACGTTGAAAATAAAATTATTCAGTACACAAAAGGCGCACCTGATGAACTTTTAAAGTGTTGTACGCATATCCTTAAAGCAGAGGGCGTTGTTCAATTAACCGATGATATCCGCAGCGAAATTCTTACTAAAAATAAAGAGTTTGCTGATAAAGCACTGCGCGTACTTGCCGGCGCATATAAAGAATACGACGTAAATCCTGCAACAAACGAACCTAAAGACCTTGAAAACAATCTTATTTTTGCCGGTCTTGTAGGCATGATTGACCCCGTAAGAGAAGAGGTTAAACCTGCCATTGATATGTGCAGAAGTGCAGGCATTACCCCCGTTATGATTACGGGCGACCACAAAGATACCGCTGTTGCAATCGCAAAAGAATTAGGCATTATTACCGATGCAAGTGAAGCCATGACAGGCGCTGAGCTTGATAAAATATCAGAAGACGACCTTGACGTTAAAAAATACCACGTTTATGCACGTGTTCAGCCTGAACACAAAGTACGCATCGTAAAAGCATGGCGCAAGCAAGGCAAAATATGCGCTATGACGGGCGACGGTGTAAACGATGCACCCTCCATTAAAAATGCCGATATTGGTGTTGGCATGGGTATAACCGGTACTGACGTTACTAAAAACGTTGCCGACATGGTTCTTGCTGACGATAACTTTGCAACTATCGTTTCAGCCGTTGAAGAAGGCAGAAGAATTTATGATAACATCCGCAAAGCAATGCAGTTCCTTCTTTCAGCAAACCTTGCTGAAGTTCTGGCAATTTTCTTTGCAACACTCATGAATTTCACTATTTTAGGCCCTGTACATCTTTTATGGATAAACCTTGTTACCGACACCTTCCCTGCCGTTGCATTAGGTATGGAAAAGGCAGAAGATAACGTTATGAAGCGCTCCCCCCGTGAAGCAAAAGAAGGCGTTTTTGCAGGCGGCTTAGGCTTTGACGTTGTTTTCCAGGGTATAATTATTGCCGCAATAACCCTTGGCGCTTACTTTATCGGTGAGTTTATGGATGATGCCGCACATGGTATGACAATGGCATTTATCGCACTTTCAATGACGGAAATTTTCCACTCATTTAATATGCGCTCAAGAAGACAATCAGTTTTATCCTTAAAAACCCATAACGGTATGTTGTGGCTTTCAATGGCTCTTGCATTCTGCCTTACCGTTGCAGTATTATATTTACCCTACGTACCGGAAATTTTCGGCTTTACAACAGTTAGCATTACTGAATTCTTAATTGCAGTAGGTCTTTCATTTACTATTATTCCCATTGTTGAAATAACCAAATTCATACAAAGAAAGTTTAGCAGGTGATAAAAAATGGATACATCAGTTTTTCACAGCCTTACAGGCAACATCAGCGATTGGTCTGTACAAATAATCTTTTGTTTAAGAATAATTGCTTCAGCCATGTGCGGTTGCCTTATCGGTTATGAACGTTCAAGAAGATTAAAGGGTGCAGGCGTAAGAACCCATATGATTATTGCCCTTTCCTCTACCTTGATGATGCTTATTTCCAAGTACGGCTTCTTTGATATGCGTGGTATTGGCATAAATGCCGATGCTTCACGTATTGCTGCACAGATTGTTACCGGTATCCCATTCCTTGGTGCAGGTGTTATTTATATAAGAAAGAACCAATCCTCCGTACAAGGGCTTACCACCGCGGCAGGTATTTTAGCAACCTGCGGCATTGGTATGGCTTGGGGTTCAGGTCTTTACATAATCGCAATTTTTGCAACACTTCTTTTAATGCTTTTGCAGTTCGTGCTTCACAAAATCCTTACCGGATATGATTCAACCTTTGTTGGTGAAGTTATTTTTGTTGCAAACGTTTCCTTTGATGCCGAAGGTCTTTTCCACCAAATTTTTGATGACTTCTCCGTTTCCATTCAAAAGTGCCGTATAAAAAGGCTTGAAGACGGTATGTATGAATTCAGGCTTAACTTTAAGGCTATGCACGATATTTCGGCGCAGGTAATTACAAAAGCAATGGAAACCCATCCTGAAATTGCGGCAATCGAGGTTTAACCTACTAAAAAGGCACTTTTTTGTGCCTTTTCTTTTTAAAATTCACTTGCCATAAACACGTTTTTAGAATAAAATAGATATATACAAATTGAGAAAGGAAACTGTACTATGATTAACGTTGCAGTTTTAGGCTTCGGTACTGTTGGCAGCGGTGTTGTTGAGCTTATCGACATGAACAAAAACCACATCTCCAACAAGTTAGAAAACGAGCTTAACGTAAAATATATTCTTGATATAAGGGATTTTTCCGACAGTCCTTATGCCGATAAATTCGTTAAGGATTTTTCAGTTATTGAAAACGACCCTGAAATCAAAGTTGTTGCCGAGGTTATCGGTGGCGCAACCTTCGCTTACGATTATACCGTACGCGCATTAAAAGCAGGCAAAAGTGTTGTAACTTCAAATAAGGAACTTGTTGCCCAGAAAGGTTATGAACTTTTACAGCTTGCCAAGGAAAATAACGTAAACTACTTCTTTGAAGCTTCCGTTGGCGGTGGTATTCCCCTTATCAGACCTATGCACCGTTGCATGGCAGCAAACGAAATTACTGAATTCTACGGTATTTTAAACGGCACAACCAACTACATTTTAACTAAAATGATTGAGGAAAACGTTGCTTTTGAGGATGCCCTTAAAAACGCACAGGCTTTAGGCTATGCTGAGGCTGATCCTACTGCTGACGTGGGAGGCATCGATGCCGGCCGCAAGATCTGCAT
>JAZOMK010000204.1:0-2270 GCA_045653985.1 Clostridia bacterium
TACGATCCGACTTCAATTCAAACGCCGAACTTACGGCGCAAGGTATTGGCAATATTTTATCTGTGCTGTTTGGCGGTATTCCTGCTACGGGTGCTATTGCAAGAACCTCAGCCAATGCTAAAAACGGAGGAAGAACTCCTATTGCAGGTATGGTACACGCAGTAGTTTTATTGCTTGTTTTATTGTCCCTTATGCCTTATGCAAAACTTATCCCAATGCCTACCATTGCGGCAATCCTCTTTATGGTTGCTTATAATATGAGCGAGTGGAGAAAGTTCGTTAAAATCTTTAAATTAAATGATATTTCAAACATCCTTGTGCTTATGGTAACGTTTGCATTAACGGTTATTTTCGACCTTGTTGTCGCAATCGTTGCAGGCATCATCCTTCATATTGCACTTGTTTTAATCAAAAAATACGTGGTGAAAAAATGAATCAGGAAATTTTAAACTATCTTGAAAATTCTTTTCAAGAAACTTTGGATTTAATCGAGACTCTTTGTGCTATTCCCGCACCATCCGGCAAAGAGGAAAAGCGTGCTGAGTTTATAAAAAAGTGGCTTACTGAAAACGGGGCAGAGGGCGTATATATTGACGATGCCTTTAACGTTTTATATCCCATAAATTGCGAAAATGCTGAAATCACGCTGTTTCTTGCCCATACTGATACGGTTTTTCCTGACCTTGAACCAATGCCTTTTAAAAAGGATGAAAAATATCTTTATTCGCCCGGTGTTGGTGATGATACCACATCACTTGCCATTATGCTTATGGTTGCAAAGTACGTTGCAAAAAATAAGTTGAAAGCAAAAAAAGGCATCCTTTTTGCCGCAAATTCCTGCGAAGAAGGCTTGGGCAATCTTAAAGGCATTAAGGAAATAATGAAAAATTATAAGAATATTACGGAAGTTTATTCTTTTGATCACCAGTACGATTCCATGTATAATAACTGTGTTGGCTCTGAACGTTTTAAAATTAACGTTGAAACTGAGGGCGGACACTCTTATACGGCGTTTGGAAATAAAAACGCAATACACGTTTTGTCAGAAATTATTTGCGAACTTTATAAGTGCCAGCCACCAAGCAAAACGACTTATAACGTTGGCATAATTTCGGGCGGTACAAGCGTAAACACCATAGCGCAGAATGCGTCAGTTTTATATGAGTTCCGTTCTGACAGCAAAAAATGTTTAAGCGATATGGAAACGTTTTTTAGTAATACCATTGATAAATTTAAGGATACTGCCAAAATAACTGTTGAAGAAATCGGCATCCGCCCTTGCGCGGGGGAAGTAGATAAAGTAAAACTTCAGGCAATGACTGAAAAAATACAAAATCTTTCAATGAAGTATTCAGGCTTTTCTTCATGCCCTGCAAAAGCAGGTTCAACTGATTGTAATATTCCTTTATCTATGGGCATACCTGCCGTTACACTTGGCGTATACATGGGCGCAAAAAGTCACACAAGGGAAGAATACGTTGAAATTTCAAGCATCCCTGTTGGTCTTAAAATTGCCGCGGACCTTATTTTAGATTGTTTTGAGGTATAAAAAATGAAAATTGAAATGCACACACATTGTAAACCGGTAAGCCATTGTGCTCATCATCAGCCGGAAGAGTTTCCAAAAATGCTAAAGGATGCAAGTATTGATGGCTGTGTTCTTACAAACCATTGTTATCTGGCTCATATGAAAAATTTAAGCGATGATTTTAAAGAGCAGGCGAAAATATACGTTGATGTTTTTGAAAGAGCGAAAAAAGCAGGTGAAGAAATAGATTTCAAAGTATTTTTCGGTTGCGAGCTTAAACTTGTAAAAGAGCCTAATATGCCTGAATTTTTGCTTTATGGCTTGAAAATCGAGGATTTTTTAGATTCATATCCGTTATTCTATGAAAATCAGAAGACTGTATTTGATTTCTGTAACGAAAAAGATATTTTGATGATTCAGGCACATCCATTCAGGACTGAACAGGGATATGCACCTGCCGATATGCGTTATGTACACGGTATAGAAGTGTATAATCCTCATCCTTTATTTGATCCTAAGGTCGATGAAGCTTTAAAACTTGCAGAGGAAAACGGTCTTATAAAAACTGCAGGAAGCGATTTTCACGTTGTATCGCAGGCAGGAAATGCGGCAATGATTTTTCCTGATGACGTTACTGATCAGTTTATGATACGCGATTATCTTAAAAGCGGTAATATAAAAATTTATTCAAAAGATAAAAAATATTTTGACTGATTAAAATATTTTAAGTATAATATTTTCA
>JAZOMK010000205.1:0-6543 GCA_045653985.1 Clostridia bacterium
AATATAAATTGCAATAATATAAAGAAGGATGATTTTTTATGAAGAAATTAAACCTTAACGGTATTTGGCAAATGGAAGGCGGAGGTTTTTCCTGTCAAGATACCGTGCCCGGATCGGTTTATTCGTTTTTATTGAACAATAATCTGATGCCCGATCCTTATTTCAGGAATAACGAGCTTGAAGCGTTAGAACTTTTAGAAAACGATTTTACCTTTTCAAGAACCTTTAACGTTGAGAAAACTGATGATAAAATGCTTTTACATTGCGATGGATTAGATACGTTATGTGATATTTACATAAATAATGAGTATATCGCCCATACGGAAAATATGCACCGCAGTTACGAGTTTGATATTACTACGGCTCTTAATGATGGGGAAAACGAAATAAAACTTATCTTTGCTTCACCCAATAAGTTTGTCAGAGAAAAGCAAAAAATTCAACCCGTGAAAAGCCCATATCATGCGTTAAGAGGTCTTCCGCATTTGAGAAAAGCTTCGTGCATGATGGGTTGGGATTGGGGCCCCAGATTGCCCGATGCAGGTATATGGAAAGATATTTATATTCTTTCTGTTGATAGTGACAGAATAAGTGACGTACATATTACACAACGCCATTCTGACGGAAAAGTTTTCGTAACACCTACAATAAAAACTCAAAAAGAAACTGCAGATATTGTTGTGAAAGTAACTTCTCCTGACAATACTGTTTTCACTTTGCCTGCAAACAAAGAAAGCGAAATTCCTGATGCAAAACTGTGGTGGCCAAACGGATTTGGCGAACAAAATTTATATACTTTTGATATCGAATTACTTGAGAAAGCAACGGTTGTTGACAGTATTTCAAAACGTATAGGATTACGTGAATTAAAGCTCATTCGCGAAAAAGATCAATGGGGCGAAAGCTTTTGCCACGAAATCAACGGTATTCGCTTTTTTGCAATGGGTGCAGACTATGTGCCCGAAGATAATATAATGTCGCGATACAGTAAAGAAAGAACCTATAAGTTGATTAAACAGTGCCGAGATTGTAACTTTAATGCTATTCGTGTGTGGGGCGGCGGCATTTATCCACACGATGAGTTCTTTGATGCTTGCGATGAATTAGGTCTTGTTGTATTTAACGATCTTATGTTTGCTTGTGCGGAAGTGCCTGACGACAAAAAGTTGATTGATAATATTGAAGCAGAAGTACGTGAAAATTTAAAAAGAATACGCCATCATGCGTCTATTGCAGTAATTTCCGGCAATAATGAAGTGGAAGAGGCGCTTGAGTATTGGTGGAAAGACGAAAAGCAGATGGAGAGAAAAAGCGTCTATATAAAAGTTTTTGAACGTTTATTCCCTAAAATTATCGAGGAAGTTTGTCCGTATATTCCTTACGTTTCGTCATCACCAAGCTCTTTTGGAAGTTTTCTTGATCCTCGCAACGAAAACTTTGGTGATTCCCATTATTGGCAAGTTTGGCTTGGCGATAAATCCTATACTGAATATCGTAACCATTATTTCAGATATTTAAGTGAATTTGGGTTTGAATCCTTTCCTTGCGAAAAGACCGTAAATTCTTTTACCCTGCCTGAAGATAGAAATATTTTCAGTCGCATTATGGAAATGCATCAGCGTTGCCATGGCGCCAACAAGAAAATACTGACTTACCTTGCAGATAATTTCAAATATCCTCATGAGTTTGGTACTTTGCTTTATGCTTCACAACTAATTCAGGCAGACGCTATGCGCTACGGGGTAGAGCATTTGCGCAGAAACCGCGGAAGATGTATGGGCGCACTTTATTGGCAGTTAAATGATATCTGGCCCGTTGCATCGTGGTCAAGTATAGACTATTTTGGCAGATACAAAGCGTTACAGTACGTTGCCAAGAGATTTTTTGCTCCCGTTATGATTTCTTGCGAAGAAATCGGTGAAACGCATACAAGACCTTTTGTTGTGATGCAACCTGACGCTTATGATTACACTACTCAGGCAAAGCTTTCCGTTGCAAATGAAACTACCAAAGACGTTTGCGGTGTTGTTAACTGGGAATTGCGTTCAAAAGACAGCGTAATTTTACAAAAAGGGTATGAAAATGTAACCGTACCTAAATTATCAAGTCTTAGTCTAAACAATATGGACTTTAACAAGACGGACGTTGAAAATAATTATTTGAGTTTCAGCTTTACTATAGACGGTGTTATAGTTTCAGAAGGTACAGTTTTGTTCACCGTACCCAAACATTTTAATTTTGTTGACCCCAATTTGAAATATGAACTTGCAGGCGATACAATAACAGTTCACGCTGATGCGTTTGCTAAATACGTTGAAATATATTCACCCGACAGTGATTTTATATTGAGTGATAACTATTTTGATATGAACGCAGGAAGCAAAACCGTAAAAATACTTGAAGGTATCCCTAAAAATATAAAACTTCGTAGCGTTTACGATATTCAATAATTAATTTTACCTAATGGCAAAAGCGAGGGGATATTCCCTCGCTTTTGTTATGTATCGGTTAAAATATGCTGTTTTTTGTCAAAAAATTTTCTTCAAAAATCGCCTGAAATCCAAGTATTTATAAGGACTTATCTCTCTATGCGGCGCACAATACCTGTTGCTTTTTTTTGATTGTTTTCTTTATTTATGTGCTTCTATATTCTTTGCTTTTCGTTGAATTCTTGTTAACATCATTTTTAACTTGGGCGTATTATATCTCAATGCAAGTGTAGGTAAGATGTTTAAAAATAAATTAACTATTGCAACGGGAAATGCAATGGAAAATGCACATATATTTGGTATAAATAACATTGGAAGAAAGCCTATTGGGTAGGATAATCTATGAGTAAGCACACCCTTATTACATTCAATAATGAATTTTTCTATGTACTCAGGGCTATTGGGGGTTGCTAAATTTTTTTTACTGAAGCCACCAAGGCCACCAAGTTCCCAGATTTTATCCTTCCAATTACGTACTTTTAACTTTTTATAAAGATGTTTTTCCGCCTCTGATACATTGTACAGCGGATTGTTTATACCAAAAAATTTATCCGGCAGTTTGTTGATGATGATTGCAATAAGGCCATCAAGGGCAAATTGTAATGCCGTACATACAACTACTAATATGATTATGTTGTACCAAGAGGCTGTATTAAAAGCAATATTAGCTGCAGTTATTATCAGCATTGCTGTGCCGATTACTGAAAGATATAATTTCATGTTTCACCATATTCCAGGGGTTTACCATAAAACTTTTCATAAATTTCAACCCAGGCCTCGTAGTTTTTGTTTTTCATATCGTTCTTTGCATCGCTGCGAGAAATATTTTCATCGGGATAGATTGCCGGCAATATATGAAGCGTATATTCCTGAACAGGGAAACCATCGCCGTCAAGGTGATCACTATCCTCCATTGTAATAAAGATAGGCACAATGGGTGCATTATTACGTACCGCAAGAGAAAAGGCACCGTCCTGCATAGGGCGGGGTTTTCGATAGTTCCACCACATACCTTGCTCAGGATAAATGAGTATTGTTTCGCCACGCCGTAGTAGTTCAGCAAAGGCCTTCATAAACTTTATCATCGTTACTTTTTGGCTTGATAACGGAAGTGTGTTACAATGCCTCATAAAAAGACCGAAGGGCTTAGGCGGATTTGTATAGTTGCCTTCGCGAATCACCTTATAAAGCATTTTGCCGTCCATATGATCACGGAGTGCCACCCATACTGCATAGTTATCGCCAACGCTGAAGTGATTGCAAGTGATGATTTTACCGCCCTTAACTGCGGTGAAATTTTCAATGCCCCGAACCTCTTTTATGATTAGTTGTCTATCAGCAATCATTTTATCAAAAAAACGCGCACCGAAAATATTAGCAATTTTATTTTTAATTTTGTTTGAGAATTTCTTGTTCAGATAATCTATTTTATCCGGCATAAGCGGATAGGTTTCCGGGTCATCTTCTACGTCGAGATGCCATAATTCTTTTTTCTCAAGTTCTGCTATTCTTCTAAGCAGTTCTAATTTATGAGCAGATTTTTCCATATTGCTTAACTCCTGCCAATTATTTTTGAAAATGTGTAATTGGATGCAACGATTACTTTTGCGTGTTCAAGAATCTCTTTTGCCGAAGCTTCCTTTTTTGCCTTTTCCTCAATTCCGAAAGCCGCTTTATTATTGAGTATTTGTTTATAGAACGGAGAATTTTTCGCATAGAGCCAGAAGAATTCACCGTCCATCACATCATCATATTGCCAAGGCTTTTTGTAGAGTGCATAATGAACGATGTTTTTTTCGCCTTCGCAGGTCAAAGGCATAGGTTCTTTGTTCCACCCATTTGGGAGCATATAAATTTTATTGCGGCAAAGGTAATTCAGATACGCCTGATCAGGATCAAGTAAATCAAAATCGTATTTGGTAATAAGTTCCACAAATTTTTCTTCTATTTTGTTCTGTCTGAACGCTTTAAGGTTTATTACTAAAACTCCCGCATTCACATAGCCGTCAGGATCAACGCCAAGGGCTGTCTTTGCATAACATCTGAATTCTTCTGTGTTTTGAACGTATTGCTCAGGTGCCGCACCCAAAATGTTATTACCAAGTGGGGTGTTATAAAGCTCCGATATATCACCAAGCACAACAAGGTCGCAATCCAGATATACTATCTTGTCATATTGCGGAAACAACGAGGCGATAAAAAGTCGGTAATAGGTTACAATCGAAAAATGATATACATTTTTAAAATGTGATTTTATATCTTCCAAGTGTTTTGAAATATCAATAAAATCAATGACGATTCCTGGACGTTCATTCAACTTTATCTTAGCGATATATTCAGCGCAAAGACCTGTATTTAAAACAATAATTCTGTAATTATAGTCCTTGGAGGCATTGGCAATAAGGGAAGATATAGCCACATCAAGGTAGGGTATGTAATTATTGTCGGTTGAAAAGAAAATGGGAATTTCTCTACTCATCTTTCTACTCCTTTGGTGTTGGTTTGAAATCATCAAATTTCACATCAAAGTTATTATACTTGTGTAGCAAAGATGGGTAAACCTAAGTATAAGAGAGACCTGTCTACATATCGGTTTTTCTGTCGTAGAATTGTATTTCTACGACTCTACGTTTTGTAGAATTGCTTAAAAACGCCCTGTTTTCAAGAAAAACAGAGCGTTTTATATTTATACCTATTTAATTTTCGGCTTGTTAATGAAGGACCATAAAATTATCACAATTTGCCCTGCAACACCTAATAAATACATGAGCGCAACATTAACTTTAAAATATAAAAATGTAATATGTATTGAGGCAAGTATCGACCACATAAGAGCCGAGATGATGAGATAATTATGTCGGGGATTAAACCAAATGGAGTTGAAAATCAATTTCACAACTAATACAATCGGTAAGGCATATACAAAATACAACCATTGAAATGTCATTTGATTTAAAATCAATGTAGTAACAATAAACGCAAAGATAGCAACAACCCATCCGGCGCCCTCAGCAATATATGAAACAGCGCGGTGGTTATATTTTGTTTCTTTTGTTTTATGCTCAATGACAGAATTTTCAATGTTCTCTGTTTTAACGAGATAGTCAAGTGTAACACCGAACAGATCTGCAATTTCGACCAACACGGAAATGTCGGGAGAGGATTCTGCCCGTTCCCATTTTGATATAGTTTTGTCTGAATAATTTAGTTTCTCCGCAAGCTCCATTTGTGTCATATTATTTAAAATACGGAGCTCGGTTATATTTTTAGCAACAGTGCTTTTAATGTCAGCCATCAGAATTCTCCTTATTTTTCGCCGTTCTTAGAAACAGTTTCTAAACATTCGCTGATAACAGAAAGGCTACGATAAAACGCTAATCTTTCTTCCTCAGTAAGACCATCACTAATCACATTTAGTACATCGTTGATTTTGTCTGCAATCTTTTTGCCAATCTCGTTTCCTTTGTCGGTCAAAATAAGCAGACTTTTATACCTCTTGGCATTTTTTGATTCGCAAGTTAAATATCCATTGGTTTCAAGATAATCCAAAGCGCGTGAGATGGTTGCCTTATCTTCCTCACAACGTTCACAAAGATCGGTTGCCGTTGTGCCTTTATTAGTGTAAAGAAAATACAAGCAGGACACATGAACACTTCTCAAATTATATTCCGCCATTTCCTGATTCTTGATCTTTCGGATATTACGACTAATTCTGTTAATAAGCACGGTAAAAGTTTCAAATCTTTCCTTCATTATCAGTACCTCTATTATACTTATTGAAACCTTAACAAGTATAAAGTATAATGCAATCTTGTTGAAATGTCAACAAGTTTTACCTTTTTATATCACGCACGGCTCCTATACTTAAAACCCAATGAACATAATACATTCCTCCATTATTTTCACAATTCCAGGTGCTTTTATATATACAAAAATCTCCTAATTTTACAAATTTGTGCTGTTAGTATCTGTAAAACAAGGAGATTTATATTAATTTCAGATTGATATTTTATAAGATATATGATTCATAAGTATCTTTAAAGCGGATTAACCT
>JAZOMK010000206.1:0-3704 GCA_045653985.1 Clostridia bacterium
AGCAGTGATCATATTTTTATTTTCACTCATTGTATAAAACCCCTTTTTAACAATATTATGTGTTATTATATTACTGTTTGGAAAAAATGTCAATTAAATATCGAAGTTAATGGTGTAAAGGTTACCTTTTCCGTCGCCGTAAATACATAAATCACCACAAAAATCAATAAATTCAGGCTCAACATCCTCAATATAGTCTTTAAAAAGAGCAAAATACACCTGCTTTTTCTCTTTAAGGTCGATAACTCTTATTGCGGCAGGATGAGGCTCACATACTGAAAAACCTTCAACAGAATATATTTTACCTTTGTGGGCGATTGCGCCTTGTATAAATTCATGATATGGGCAATCAAAATACTCAATAATATCCTCTTTGTTAAGCGTAACTACTTCGCCATCATTTATAGAGGGCATTTTAAAAGCAAAGTATCTTGTTTTTCTTATGCTGTCCATCATATTAAAGGCATAGTATCTGTCCTGAATTTCGTCGTATACAAAGTTACCATAAGGACGGATATCACCATTTTTACTGCACCATAGCTCATCGTTACAGAATCCTATTTTAATTGTCTGCTTTAATTCAAAGGAAAAGTTACTTTCTTCACAGATGATTCTGTAGCAAAGGCAAACGCCGATCATTTTATCTTCGCTGTTTGCATAATTGTTGTAGATGTTTAAATACAGCGCGGGGAATTTATCGTTTTTATCAAAATATTCTTTGCCAAAAAATACTGCGTTGGCGTGGGGGATAACGTCGCCTTCAATTTTAGCAGCTGCAATTTCGGAAAAATCATCAGTATTATAAATTCTGCAATTTCCCAATGAATCAAAACGGAAATAGGTGTTTTTGAAAATAGCACCGTCCTGACCACCGTAAGTATCAGCAATTTTTTGAATTTTCATATCAGATGTCTCCCAGACGTTTTTTTAATTCATCGTATAAATTATGTGCGTAGAAAATAAAGCCTATCTCAGATGGGTGAAGCACCTTATCACAGAAGTAATCTTCATGATGATGGATAAAGTTTTTGGCATTTATAACTTCAATTCCGTTTTCTTCAGCCGCTTTTTTAATTAAATTGCGGGCATCTTCAAGCGTAATGCCATTGATAATAGGTTCAGCGGAAGTATCGCGATAAATAGGCAACATTGCAAATATGGGCAAGTGTGCATATATCTCTTTTAAGCGCTTAAAATACTTAAAGGAATCGTTGTATAAATCCTCTGACCTCCACCAATCGTTTGTGCCGTAAGCAACGGTGATGAAATCAGGCTTAAAATCCATATCTTCGTCAAGATTTTCAGCATTGAACTTTTCACCGCCAATGGCCTGGTTTATTGTTTGCGCATTGAATTTCTCAGTTAAAATATTAACGTATGTAAGGCTTGGGTGCTTGGTGCAGTAGCCTTGTGTAATGGAATCGCCAAGCGCAAGATACTTAACTTTGCGCTGTACTTTTTCTATTGTGCCGTCAATAACAAGATTTTTAATTTCCAACCTTGCAAGGCAGGGGAAATATACGGTAATTTTCTTTTTGCCCTTTTCTTCAATTTTTGCCGTAAAAGTGCCTTCTGTTCTGTCGGTCTGCTCAAACTTGCAAGCGGTGTTCATGCCGTCAACAAGTAGGTCAATACCATA
This sequence comes from Clostridia bacterium, assembly GCA_045653985.1. Taxonomy (GTDB): domain Bacteria; phylum Bacillota; class Clostridia; order Christensenellales; family QALW01; genus UMGS1322. Next base: position 1,640 of record JAZOMK010000206.1, read on the forward strand.
AAACTTCTGGCTTGAACCGGGCAGAATTCTATAATCAAAGGATATTTCGCTGCAATCGGAAATAAACTCTAAAAACATTGAGCTTGAAGCCTTTTCTTTGGGTGCCCACGTGCTTTCAAGTAAGGTTTCCTGCTTTAAAGTGAAACGTGATAATGAAAGATATCCATCAACTTCCCATGCTCTTAAATAGCCTGACATATACTGTAAAATTTCGTTATTTGAAAGTGTCATTTTAAATATACCTCCTTAAAACCTAAAATATTGTAGCATAATTTTTAAACAAAAACAAGTATATAATGAAAATTTATCCATATACTAACTTAAAAATATATGGAGGTTTTTTATGAAAAGTAATATAAAATGTGATGCCGAAAAATGTATGCACAACTGTGATGGCTTGTGTGATGCTTCTGTTGTACACGTCCGCGATGGCAAGGAAAGCGTCCAAAGTGCCCGCTGTACTACCTATGCCTACCGTATAACCAATTCAGGCAGCCGTCTTTTAATGGAAATGGGTGAGGATATGTCCTTAGACCGCCATAACAAAGAAGAGGATATTCCCATTGCCTGCGGTAAATTCGATTGTTGCCATAATGAGGATTGTGCTTGCAGTGCTTCAAGTGTGCATATACTTTCGCCTATAGACAATTTATCCAACGAATGTGTATGCAACACCTATAAACCTAAATAAGCAAATAAGGACGCAAAAAAATGCGTCTTTTTTTAATTTTTTATGAATGGGGTATTGACATTAAATATACAATTAAGTTATAATAGTACATACCTATTATATAAGGAGGAAATTTTTATGAAAAAAATCATAAGCGCGTTGATTATTATCGCAATGATTATTTCAACGCTCAGTATGGTTGTTTTCGCAGAAGAAACTGCGGAAAATACAGGCAACCTTATCGGTGTAACCCTTACTGCAAGCACTGATATGGAAAAAAACTACTCTCCGTCAGGCATGATAAGTGCAACGGGTACTTTTACTGAAGCGGATTTTGTTGATGGTAAACTTAAAACAACTGTAAGGGTTGTAAACAACAACGATTTTACAGTAGGTATTGCAGTTTCTTTTTACGAAAAGACCGCTAATCTTTGGGAAAACAAGAGCGTAAGTCTTGACGCAGGGGCATCAACCACTGTTGAAATTACAAGTGCTTTGAATTTTACCAAAAATGGCGATAGTTACACAGCATTGTATACAAACGGTACAAATGAGTATACTATAAACCTTGAAAATATGTTGCTTCGTATTCAGGCAACTAGTGCTGTTACTGCAGGCACATCGGTTACTTTTATTGCAAATGATACTCGTGGTGTTGAAAGGCTTAGAACTTTAAAAAAGGGAAGTAAAGCAACATGGGTGGTATCAGATTATGCCGCACTTGGCAGTATAGAGGCATCTGAACCTACTCTTGGCGGCGCAAGTCTTATTGCAACAAAAAGACCTCACAGAAGTTATAACCCTACACAGATAATTACTGACGCCATAGTTGAAAATGGTTTAGGCACTTATATTTTCAATGCATACGTACGTACGTTGGAAACACCCGATAAGCCCATAACTGTTGGCCTTGGTATGGAAACTACATACATCTTAGATGATACCTCAAAAACCACTTGGAATGCAACTACTAAAACAACTATTGCAGATGACCAGTGGCATAAGGTGGGCGGTACGATTACTCTTGCAGAATCAAAATTCGGTGTTGCCACAAACATAACGAATGTAAAAATATATGAAGAAATGCTTTATGAAGGTATGACAGGCGATGCAGGTGCATTCAAGGGCGACGTTGAATGGGATGCTTTCTCACTTTTCAAGGTTTATCCCGATGGAACTTACAGCGAAAACCTTTTCAAAAACCCTGATTTAAACATTGATGCAAGCGGCAACACGCCAAATTGGGAAATGTATGGCACTTTCACAATGACAAACTCGCTTACAATTCCTACTGTAGAGGGTGGCGCACTTCATGTTGAGGACAGAAGCTCTGCTACGTCAGGTCCTTCACAGACGCTTACCGGCAGAATTGAAAAGGGTACGTATTATTATACC
>JAZOMK010000207.1:0-1433 GCA_045653985.1 Clostridia bacterium
GCGTGCCTGCAACTAAATAGTCATCAAGCATATCACAAAAGGCGGAAAGGGTAAGCTGGTCTGCTGTAATTAAGTGCATTTTTAATAGATCCTTTCTTTAACGGAAACTGCCGGGCGTACTGCCCGTTTGTGCCTGAAAAAATTTGCAGAATTGCTGTACGTCGGAAAAACCCGTTTCCTCAGCAATTTCAGTTACCGTCATAGGCGTTGTCTGTAATAAATCAAGTGCCTTTGTAAGGCGGAAATTCAATAAGTATTTATGAAGGGATTTGCCCGTGTGGATAAGCATAATACGGTTAAGATAATTGGGGTGAAAGTTAAGCTCTCTGCCAATATCGCTGTTTGAAACGTGGCGCTTGTAATTTTCCTGAATATAGCTTATTACAATATCAACAGTGCTTTTTGATGCGTGTGAGAAATCCGTTGCCAGCGTCCTTGCAATGGAGGTAAGCATCTGTTTTAAAAGTGCCGAGTTTTTCTGATTATAAAATAACCTTTTTGTAGTATATTCGTCAAGCATCTGCTGAATTAAAGAAAACAGATTATGTTGTTTGTAAATAACAAAGGTTTTGTTAAAATCGGCAACGTCTGAAAAGTTTATTTGTTCAAGAAGATTCTCTTTTTTAAAGGAAGAGATATCTGTTGTTGGGGCAATGGGAATGGTTAAATCGGTATGGTCTTGGGTAAAATCAAAATTTATACCTATAAGCAAAACGTTTTTCTTTGGCGGGTGAAGGTGATAGGGCGTACCTGCAGGCACAAATAAAAGAGAATTTTCGTCCATTGCATAGGTGGTGTTGCCGACTGTGATGTGATAATCACCGTTTATGCAGTAAAAAATTCTATAATCGCAGGCAATTTGCAGGTGTGTTGTAAAGGCAGGTACAAGCTCTATATAATGAACGTATCTTACAAATGGAAAGATTTTATCAATGGTAAAATCCAAAAAAATCACCTTTCTTAAAAAAAGAGTTTATTTTTGACAATAAAATGTTTGTTTTCGCTATTTATTAAACCACAAAAATGTAGTATAATCAAGTAGAAATTTAAAAATAAAGGAGATTTTTTTACTATGTTAGAAAGAGTACCCTCAAAAAAGCCCGTTGTAGGTTTATTTGCCGTAGCACACGGTACATATTGGCATCAGTTCCCCGGTCTTTTAGATAATATGAAAAAGTATCATCAGGACCTTGTTGAACTTATTTTAAAAAATGACGTTGAATTGGTTGACTTAGGCATTATTGATGACAGCATTGATGCCAACGAAGCCGCAGTTAAGTTTAATGCTGCTGACGTTGACGTTATTTTCTGCAACATGATAACTTATGCAACTTCATCAGTTTTTGCACCTGTTCTTCGCAACTGCTCAGCACCTATGGTACTTGTTGCACTTCAGCCAAGAAGCGCTATGGACTATACAAAGGCAAACACCT
>JAZOMK010000208.1:0-4908 GCA_045653985.1 Clostridia bacterium
CAAAATCCGTTGCGTAGAAAAAGTTTTCCAAAAATCCTTTTTCAACGCCTGATTTACCCGTTAAGTCCTTTTCAACCCTGCCGATAAAGAAGCTGTCGCAAAGCCAGCCTGCGCGCTCACGGGATGGGCAATCCATATAAATATCAACTGCGTTCTGCTCAAAAGTACGCACTGCGGCTTCATAAATGCGGTTGATTGCTTCATCATCCCAATTAAACTTGGCTGTTTTAGCTTGTGAATTTACGTAATCAACAAGTTTAAGGTCTGATACCTTCACGTTGCCTTTAACGCAAAGCACTTTAAGATAATGTATTGTTTTAGGTTCAAGTGATAAAAATTCATGTTTGCCTGCCTTCAAATTTACGGGAATGATGCAAACTGAACGGCCGCGTTTTTTAATGGGAAGAATATCACCATCAGTAAGAACCTCATCATGAATAAAATACACGGTGCTATCTTCTGTACATTCAAAAGTACACTTTATAAAACCTGTATTTTCATAAGGAAGTTTAAAACTTTCAAACTCACTTTTATTTATTGTAAAAGAATAATTTTCTACCTTTTCATCAAAATGGGAAATAGCAGTTGTTTCAAGCTCATAAAGAATATCACGATAGAAAGTGCCTACTTCATCTTCACAAAAGGAAAAAGTCGGGTTATTTATTATAGACGGGCAGAGGAAATCATGATATTCAGGTTCAAAATTAACTTTTACATTCCCCTTTGCAACAAGGTTATTAAACTGAAATTCGTTATATTCAGGATAGGGTGCTGTGCGCTCCATTATAACGATGTTATCAACCTTTGTAAGTTCAAGTTCCCCACTTTTTTCAATGGGTAAATTCCATTCCTCGATAAAAGGGCGCTGATAGGTATATCTTTCTACCTTTTGTTTTTTGGATAAAATGCGTGTTGCTTTAAAATCACCTAAAACATCAGTTGATGCAACAACTTCGCCATCAACTTCTATTTCAGCCATCAAAAATGAAGGTTGAAGTACGTACTCAAAAGAATGAACCCCAAAGCGTTCAACATAAATTGTTATGTTATTATTTTTCGTAAGTTTATCGATAAGGTCGATTTCATCCATTCTCCAAATGCCTTTACCTGCACGCTGAGGACCGTGAGCAACCATTTTGCCGTTAATAAACATACGATAAAGCGCATCAGCGGCAATTCTGATTTTTGCATTTTTTCCTAAAAAATCAAAATCATAGCTAAACTCAAGTAAAATATTTCTTTCGCCTACATATTCTTTTGCCCAAACGGGAACTGCTTTTTTAAACATATTATTTTCTCCTATTCACATACTGACGGAACAACAATTAAGTTATCGGCATCGGGAAGCTCAAAAAATGCACTATTTGTTGTTACTGCAATTTTTCTGTCTGATTTAGTTAAAAAGTCGGATAAATTTTCTAAAACATCAAAACCATATTTGCCGTTTTTATAGTGCATGGGAATTACGATTTCAGGTTCAACCGCCTTAATAACCTGCCACGCTTCTTCAATATTTATAGTGTACGTGCCGCCAATGGGTATCATAAGGCAATGACATTTTTTAATAAATGGAAGCTGTTTTTCATTGATAACGTGTCCTAAATCGCCTAAATGTACGTATTTTTTATTGTTACAGTTAATTATATGTACGATGTTTTCACCGCGTTTTGCGCCCTTTTCGCTATCGTGAAAAGTTTTCATCATGGTAATCTCAAAGGGATTTTGCACCCCTGAAACCTTGCGTTTTACGCCCGAAACTGCATTATGGTCAAAATGATCATGACTGCACAAAACCATATCTGCCGCAGTTTTAACATCTTTATATCCATCAACGTCTTTAAATGGATCAATTACTACCTTGTAGCCGTTTTCATCAAACAAAAAGCAGGAATGTCCAAAATAGGTTATTTTCATTTTTTACTCCTTTTTTCAGAAAAAGGATCGATAGGAACCCCATCGACCCTTAAAAATAATTATTCTAATACTGCCTTAATACGGCGAACACCTGCTGATGAGCTTTCTTCCTTCTTAATTTTGAATTTGCCAAGCTCACCTGTACGGCTTGCATGAGGACCGCCGCAGATTTCCTTTGAATATTCGCCCATTGTGTAAACCTTAACAACGGTATCGTACTTGCTTTCAAATAAGCCAATAGCGCCTGAAGCTTTTGCTTCTTCAAGAGGCATCTGCTCGCAGATAATTTCAACGTCAGCCTGAATGGCCTCGTTTACAATCTTTTCAACCTCATCAAGTTCTTCTCTTGTAACCTTTCTGCCGAAAGTAAAGTCAAAACGGAGACGCTCGGAGGTAATGTTACTACCCTTCTGTGCAACGTCAGGATCATTAAGAACCTTACGAAGTGCTGAGTGCATAAGGTGTGTTGCGGTGTGAAGCCTTGCAGTTTCTTCAGTCTGCTCAGCAAGACCGCCCTTAAAGCGCTGTTCAGAGCCTTGTGATGACTTCTTCTGATGCTCTTTAAAGCACTCTTCAAAGCCTGCCATATCTACTGTATAGCCCTTTTCCTTTGCCATTTCGCTTGTAAGCTCAGGTGGGAAACCAAAGGTATCATAAAGGTGGAATGTAGTCATACCGTCAACAACGGTTTTGCCTTCATTCTGCATCTGACCCGAAACCTTTTCAAACTCTTTAAGACCTTGTTTAAGTGTACGTGTAAAGCGGTCTTCTTCAAGTTTAAGTTGTTCAATAATAAATGCGCTGTTCTTGTCAAGTTCAGGATATACAGCCTTATACTGTTCAATATATACCTTTGAAATTTCAATGATTGAATTAAAGGGCATATCAAGTGAGTTTGCAAAACGGATTGCACGACGGATAAGCCTTCTTAAAACGTAACCCTGGTCAACGTTTGAAGGTGTAACAGCCTTAGGATCGCCTAAAATAAATGTTGCGGTACGGATATGGTCGGCAATAACGCGGAATGCCTTTGTAACATCCTCGCTATCGCCATAATTTTTGCCTGAAATTTCAGCAATCTTCGCTAAAGATGCTTTAAAAAGGTCAGTTTCATAAACTGATTTTACACCCTGAAGTACACCGATTGTGCGTTCAAGACCCATACCGGTATCAACATTCTTCTTTGCAAGTGTTGAAAGTGTGCCGTCAGCATTACGGTTGTACTGCATGAAAACGTCATTCCAGATTTCAAGATACTTACCGCAATCGCAAGCAGGTGAACATTCATCACAGCACTTAGGTTTGCCGGTATCAATAAACATTTCTGTATCAGGACCGCAAGGACCTTGTGCGCCTGCCCACCACCAGTTATTTTCTTTGGGAAGGAAGAAGATATGATCTTCCTTTACACCGTTAGCCATCCAATATGATGCTGCTTCGGTATCTTTGGGGCTGTCCTCATCACCTGCAAAAACGGTGAAATAAAGTTTATCAGGATCAAGACCAAGCCACTCTTTTGAAGTTAAAAACTCATATGACCATGAAATTGCTTCTTTCTTAAAATAATCGCCCAATGACCAGTTACCTAACATTTCAAAGAAGGTAAGGTGTGAAGCATCGCCAACTTCATCAATATCACCGGTACGTACGCACTTCTGCACGTCAGTAAGGCGTGTACCCTGAGGATGAGGCTGACCTAAAAGATAAGGTACAAGGGGATGCATACCTGCAGTTGTGAAAAGTACGCTGGGGTCATTTTCAGGGATAAGTGATGCGCCTTCGATTACAGCGTGTCCCTTAGAATGAAAAAAGTTAATAAATTTACTTCTGAGTTCATCTGATTTTATCATAAAAATTTCTCCATTTCAGTATTTTTGACATATGTATATTATATATAATAGCGGGATTTATGTCAATTTTTATTTGTATAAACCGCGCAATAATTCTATTTCTTTTTGGTATCCGTCAAGTTCGTTGGGTGTTTCAAGCAAGAAAGGTATATCTTTTAAGGCTTTATGGTTGATTATTCTTTCAAAAGCATCAACACCGATGAAGCCGTTTCCGATTTTTTGATGTCTGTCCTTATGGCTTTCAAAGGGGTTCATTGTATCGTTTATATGAATTGCTTTTAACCTGTCTAAGCCAATAACCTTATCAAACTCTTCCAGCACACCATCTAAATTATTTACGATATCATACCCTGCATCAAAAACGTGGCAGGTATCAAGGCATACGCCAAGTTTATTATTTAACTGTGTATTATCAATGATTTTTCTTAATTCCTCAAATTTCGAGCCGACTTCACTACCTTTACCTGACATTGTTTCAAGTAAAACGGTTGTAGAAATTTCAGGCGTTAAAACACGGTTAAGAATATCACATATAAGTTCAATGCCTTTATCTGTCCCCTGCCCCACGTGGCTGCCGGGATGAAAGTTATATAACTGGTTTGGTGTATATTCCATTCTTTCAAGATCATCCTTAAAAACGCTGAAAGCAAAGGCGCGGGTTTCTTCCTTATCGGAACACGGATTTAAAGTATAAGGCGCATGGGCAAGAATTTTTGCAAAATTATTTTCTTTTTGAAATTCATTAAAAGCATCAGCATCGGTTTTATCTATGGCTTTTGCCGCGCCCCCACGCGGATTACGGGTAAAAAACTGAAAGGTATTTGCGCCTATCTGTTTAGCCGTTTCTCCCATATTGAGATATCCCTTTGACGAGGATAAATGACAACCTATATTCATAAAATCACCTACATATATTTTATTATATAATTATATCAGTTTTTCCTCACCTTTGCAACATTTTTATTAAACACGATTTTGCTATATTTTGTCGCGTTTTTGCCATATAAAAATATACGTTTTTGTGATATTATATTGCTGTTACCACAAAAAATTCATTTGTTATCGCAAATTTTGAAAAAAACACTTGATATTTATTAAAAAATTTGGTAATATAAAATCAGATAATAATATATTAAAGGAAGGA
>JAZOMK010000209.1:0-8110 GCA_045653985.1 Clostridia bacterium
CAACCGCCAAGGACCATACTTTGCCCGTTATCGCCTTGCTGTAAGCCTTCGTAAATATCGGTATCAAGATTTATTGCAATAAAAAAGCGTTCAGTAAGTTCTAAAACGTCATCACCATTTTTTAAAGATTTTTCATAATACGGATACATATATTGATCGAATCTGCCAAAGGTAAGATGCACTATTTTGCCTGCACGCAACACAAATGTAATTATTTTTAGCATTAAAAGCGCCTCATAATAATCTTTAGCGCCATAAAATGGAACTGTTTTTAAGGCGTTTGCAATTTTTAAATATCCTTGCTTTTCAGCAGAAATGCGATACTTTTCACAAAGGTCAAGGCACGCATCAATGGTAATTAACACAGCTTTGTAAAAATCAGAACCGTTATGATATTTTAAAGTTTTTTCCTTTAACCCCAAAAAGCCTTTTTTAAGCAAAAATGCGTAATCAATGGTAACGTTGGCAGTAAAATTGCGTTCATCATAGGGCAGATTTTCATAGCTGCGGTGAAAGCCAAAAATATCGTCATTATAAAATACGGGTTCTTCCCTATTAAGGGTAAATTTAAAATCCTCGGCATACTTTAAATACAAAGACGAATATTCCCGCTTTTCAGGCTTTGGATTATCTTTTATTCTGTTTTTTCTAAACTCTCTTTTTAATAAGAACTCGCGCTCATTTTTAACAATGTCAGTCATATTTTTTTAACCTCGATACCATATCCGCTAAAGATTTTTTCAACATTAGTTGATTTTGTTTTGTCAATATTTAAGGAATATTCCCTTAAAAGTCCCTTATATTTTGCACCTGCAAAGTTATTATAGGGTAAAACTTCAACGTAGGAAACGTTATTACTTTTTAAAAGTTCTGCTATTGCTTTTATATTTTCTGCGGTGTCAGTAATGCCCGTAATCAGCGGAACTCGCGTTATAAATGGTGTTTTTGATTTTGCCAGCTTTTTATAATTTTCGATAATGATTTTATTATCCGTACCGCAATATTTTAAGTGTTCAGCGCTGTCAATAAGCTTTAAATCATATAAAAACATATCGGCTTTATCAATTACTTTTTGAAAGTTTTTTGAATATCCGCAAGTTTGCACGCAAGTATGCACCTTGCCTTTTAAGATATCAAGACATTCAATCAAAAAATCAAATTGGCTTAAAGGCTCGCCACCTGAGAAAGTTACACCGCCATTATTCATGGTAAGTATTCTTTCATTTTTTAAAATTTTATCGCAAAGATCTTTTGCCGAAATATCTTCGCCAAAGGTTTTTATAAGATTAAGCTTGCACTTTTTGGTACTATTTTGAGTAAGTTTTCCTTCAAAAAGGCAATTATTACAGCTTATACAGCCGTTAGGATTGCGATAATATTCTACTTCAAACCTCTGCCCCTCAGGATTATGACACCACTTGCATCTTAACGGACAGCCTTTTAAAAATACAGTCATCCTGATGCCGGGCCCATCAAAAGTTGAAAATTCTTCTATCGAAAATATCCTGCCTGCCATAAAATTCACCTCACATGATATTTTACAATTTTACTGTTGACTTTTCAAGAAAAATATTGTATAAATATAGCCATAGTTTTACTTTTAAGGAGAATGGGTATGGTACTGCACCAGACTATAAATTCAATAGGCGTTAAAATATATAACGGTTATTGGTATAAAGGCTATTCCTGGCAAAATCACCTACACAAAAGTTTTGAATTTATTTTTGTTGAAAGCGGTGTTTTAAAGGTATCTGTAGGCAAAGAAGATTATACAGTAGAAAAAGGCTCAGCCGTAATGGTTTTCCCTTATGAAGTGCATACAATTACCGCCAATGAAGATACCCTTTATTTTGTTGCGGTGTTTTCAATGGATCTTTGCGAAAGCTTTTATAATTTTGCTGAAAAAACTGCGCCCGAAAAACATATTTTTGCGCCTGAAAATGAAACTATCCAGTATCTTAAAAATTATATTATGAAAGATCAGGGTGGTTTTGAAAAATTCAAAAAAGTTCCTGATGTGCCATTTTTTTACTTAAAGTCATGCCTTTATGCTTTGTGCGGTGCATTTACACAAAAGGTTAAATTTACTGACAGCCCCCGCAATACAATGCTTACGGCAGAGATACTTGATTATATTGAAAAAAACTATCAGCAGGATATCTCCCTAAAAACTTTAGCTGATACGATTTCCTATGATTACCACTATATTTCACGCATATTTAACGAGACCTTTAAAATGAATTTTAAGATACTTGTAAACCAATACCGATGTGAAAAAGCCGCCATATTGCTTTCTAATACCGGCAGAACTATCTCAGATATCGCACTATCTTGCGGCTTCCAAAGTGTGCGTTCTTTCAACCGCGTTTTTTATGAATATTCATCACTTACCCCAAGCCAATACAGAAAAAAATAGATCTGATTTTTAGGAGGAAATTATGGCTACTAAAAACAAGAAAGAATCTACTATCGTGCGTACACCTAATAAAAAAATTATAATCACCATAACAGCTATCACGTGTGTAATTATTGCTTTTATTATCCTTTTAAATTCTGTTATCATTCCCGGTGGAAAGTATAGTGATGCTGTTGCTTTAATGAACCACGGTAAATATCAAGATGCGATTCAAGCATTTACTGAGCTTAACGGATATAAAGACAGCATAAATAAAATAGCAGAATGTAACAATGCTATTCTTGATAACAAATATAACAATGCCATTACTTTAATGAATGACGGTAAATATCAAGATGCGATTCAAGCATTTACCGAGCTTAACGGATATAAGGATAGCGTAAATAAAGTAGCTGAATGTAATAATGCTATTCTTGATAATAAATATAACAATGCCATTACTTTAATGAATGACGGTAAATATCGGGATGCAATACAAGCATTTACTGAGCTTAACGGATATAAAGACAGCATAGATAAAATTGATGAATGTAACGTTAATATTTATGGTGAAGAAGCATGGAACAGAATAAAAAGCATAAATATTGGTGATACGTACAAATTCGGTACATATGAGCAGGATAATAACACATTAAACGGCAAGGAAGATATTGAATGGATAGTTTTGGCAAAAGAAGAAACAAAAATTCTTGTTATCAGCAAATATGCCCTTGATTGCAAGCCGTATAATACAGACAGCATTAGGGTTACTTGGGAAAAATGCACACTTCGCAAATGGTTAAATAGTGATTTTATAAATATTGCTTTTTCCGATGATGAAAAAGCTAAAATTCCGTTAGTAAGCGTTACAGCAGATAAGAACCCCGATTACAACACAAACCCCGGCAATATAACACAAGATAAGGTTTTCTTATTAAGCATTGTTGAAGCAAATAAATATTTTAGTTCAAATATTGACAGAATATGCAAACCTACTGATTATGCCGTTGTAAACGGTGCATACGTTGATAACGCTGAAGGCAACTGTTGGTGGTGGTTACGCTCACCCGGTAGCGGACAGTATAACGATGCCGGTGGTGTTGACATTAACGGTAGTGTAGATACGTACGGAAGCTATGTAAACCATAGCAGCCGCGCCGTACGTCCCGCAATGTGGATTGATATAAGTAAAATTCAATAAAGGGGAGCAATGCTCCCCTTATTTCAATACCATAAAATTTGACAAATTAAGGGAAAAGTTATATAATACCAAAAAGCACAAATGATGTTTAATTTCGGAGGAAAATATGGCAGTATTTAAGTGTAAAATGTGCGGTGGCACACTTGAAATCAATAATGAAAGTGTTGCAACCTGCGAATATTGCGGTACACAGCAGACGTTGCCCAAGCTGGAGAATGACAAGCGCATAAATATGTACGACCGCGCAAACCATTTCCGTCGTAATAATGAGTTTGACAAGGCAATGGGCATTTATGAGCAGATTCTTAATGATGATAATACTGATGCCGAAGCCTATTGGTCGTTGGTACTTTGCCGTTTTGGTATCGAGTACGTTGAAGACCCTGCAACACGCAAGCGTATGCCTACAGTAAACCGCGCACAGTTTACCGCGATATTTGATGACGATAATTACAAATCTGCCCTTAAATATGCTGACGAAAGTCAGAAAGGTATTTATGAGCAGGAAGCAAATGCCATAAACGAAATACAAAAGGGTATCCTTGCAATTTCAAGCCAAGAAGAGCCTTTTGACGTATTTATCTGCTATAAGGAAACTGACAACAACGGCAGAAGAACTCCTGATAGCGTTCTTGCAACTGAACTTTATCACGAACTTATTAACGAAGGATATAAAGTTTTCTTCTCACGTATTACTTTAGAGGATAAACTTGGTACGGCTTATGAGCCTTATATTTTTGCGGCACTTAACAGCGCAAAAGTTATGGTTGTACTTGGCACAAAGGCTGAGTATTTTAACGCTGTATGGGTTAAAAATGAATGGAGCCGTTATCTTTCGCTTATTAAGCAGGGGCAAAAGAAAATGCTTATTCCTGCATATAAAGATATGGACCCATATGATTTGCCTGAAGAATTTTCACACCTGCAGGCGCAGGACATGAGCAAGCTCGGCTTTATGCAGGACTTGGTTCGTGGCATCAAGAAAATCGCCCAGACAGATGCCCCCGGCACAACAGTTATAAAAGAAACTGTTGTTTCAAACGCAAGCACCAACACCTCACCATTATTAAGACGTGCCTTTATGTTTTTGGAGGATTGTGATTGGGCATCTGCCAACGAATATTGCGAAAAAGTGCTTGACCTTGAGCCTGAAAACTCTACCGCCTACGTTGGCAAATTGATGGCTGATTTAAAAGTTAAAACTCAAGATGCGTTAAAAGATTATAAAGAGCCTTTTGATAAAAATAGCAACTACCAAAAAGCTGTTCGTTTTGCTGATGATAACTTAAAATCAACGTTAGAAGGCTATATTGATTTTATCAATACACGCAATGAAAAAGAACGCTTTGAGGGAATATACCAAAATGCATTAAGGACAATGCAAAATGCCAACTATGAGCAAGATTTTATATCTGCATCAAATATTTTTAATACGATAAAAGAATATAAAGATGCAGAAGAACTTTATAATAATTGTATTGAAAATGCAGAAATAAGCCGAAAAAATGCTATATATAATGATGCAAAACCTAATCCAGGAATTAAAAACATCGGAGTTTTAAAAAACTGTATTGAAAAGTTCAAAAGCATCCCCGGTTGGCGCGATTCTGATGCGCAAATTGTAGAAATACAAAAGCGCATAGAAGAACTTGAAAAGTTAGAAAAAGAGGCACGAATTGCCGAAGAAAATAGGCGTAGTCGTAATAAGATTGTTGCTGCGAGTGTTGTGGGAATAACTGCTTTAATAGTTGTTATTATAGTTTTAGTAAATAACGTATTTATCCCCAATAGCAAGTATAATGATGCTGTAACTTTAATGAATGAGGGCAAATACTCAGAAGCAATAACTGCATTTGAAGAACTTGATGGTTATAAAGATAGTAATAGCAAAATCAATGAAATTAAAAAAATATGCAAGTACGAAATGATTAAAAACGCCAATGTTGGCGATTATATCAAGTTTGGAACATACGAACAAGACAACAATACAGCCAATGGTAAAGAAGATATTGAATGGCTTATTTTAGAAAAAACAGATAACAGAATTCTTGTAATAAGCAAATATGCCCTCGATTGTAAACCATATAATACTACGTACACGGCAGTTACCTGGGAAACGTGTTCATTAAGAAAGTGGCTTAATAGTGATTTTGTGCAAAATAATTTTGACAGCGAAGAAAAAGCACGTATACCTTTAGTTCAGGTTTCTGCTGATGAAAATCCAAGTTATAGCACAAACCCGGGCAATGCAACAATGGATAACGTTTTCCTTTTGAGCATTACTGAAGTTAATAAATATTTTGATTCGGATTCAGCAAGAGAGTGTGAAGCAACAGCTTATGCAGTTGAAAATTGGGCATATGTAAATAGCTCAAATAATAATTGCAAATGGTGGTTGCGCTCGCCCGGCAGTAGTCGGACTTATGCCGCCAGTGTTTTTTCTAATGGCGGTGTGGATGAGTATGGCTTCGGTGTCATCGATGACGACTTTGCTGTCCGTCCTGCAATGTGGATTGATATAAGTTAATAAATTTTAAAGGGGAGCGATGCTCCCCTATTTTTACATCAATTTGCGCATACGGTCGATGGCACTTTTTTCAAGGCGGGAGACTTGTGCTTGTGAGATGCCTATTGATGAGGCGATTTCCATTTGCGTTTTGCCAAGAAAATAGCGCATATTTATTATGCTATATTCGCGCTTGGGAAGCTTTGTAAGTGCTTCCTTTAGTGCAATTTGTTCAACCCAATTTTTTTCAGTTTCCTTATTATCGCTTATCTGGTCGAAGATAAAAAGCTGGTCTTGCCCATCCTTAAAAACAGGTTCAAAAATAGAGATAGGATCGCTTACCGCCTCCAAAGCCGTTTCAACCTCGTAAAGGGAAACGTCAAGAGCCTTTGCAAGCTCATCATTTGAGATATCGCGGTTGTTTTCGCTTTCCAACTTTTCGCGCATTTGCATTGCCTTGTAGGCTAAATCGCGCATTGAACGGCTTACGCGGATGCTGTTGTTATCACGTAAAAAGCGCCTGATTTCACCGATTATCATGGGTACTGCATATGTTGAAAACTTAACACCGTGGCTTAAATCAAAATTCTTTACCGCTTTAATTAAGCCGACGCAACCGACCTGAAAAAGGTCGTCAGGAGTTTCGCTTCTGTTTAAAAAACGTTGCACCACCGATAATACAAGGCGCAGATTGGCGTACAAAAACTGATCCTCTGCTTTTTTGTCGCCTGCTTTAATTTTATCCATAAGAATAACGGCTTCCTTGTGTTTTAAACGAGGAAGCTTTGCTGTATCAACACCGCATATTTTTACCTTGCCTGAATATTGCATAAAAATACCTCCGCTTTTTGCTATGTAGCGGTGCGATATTTTTATTATTACCTAAAATTTTAAAAATAAACAAAAAAGAGAGCAGGAGTTGCTCTCTTAATTGATTCTATACTGTAATTGTAAAGCTATTGTTACCGTCTTTTGACAACGTAACGGATGCTTTTTTGCCGTTTACCGTAACCTCATAATCACCATAGAAACCACGGAAAGAAGTTTTACCGTTGCTATCTGAAATAAGATTTTCTTCCGTGTGCCATTCTTTTTCAAAAAGATTCTTTATTGTATAATATGCAGGCTTGGGGGTAAGGTCGAAACGAATAAGTCCGCCATAATAATAATTTTCGCCTGAAGTCATATCGCCTTGAGGAGCAAAGGCTGCATAGCCGTCAACAAGATTCCAATACATAATTTGCTCAACATTTTTATGTGAGAACCAAATTTTATATAAATATTCGATGATTTCTGCCTGAATTGCCTCATCCTCAGCAGAGTTTGAATATGCGGGAATTGTTACTTCAGTAAGCTGTAAAGGCTTATTGAAGTTTGCATATAAATCCATATGCTTGTATAAATTTTCAGGCGAATAAAAGCCACGGGTGCTGTCGAACTCCTGCTCACGCTTATAAAACATATGATACTGTAAGCCTATTGCGTCGATTTTTGCGCCACGCAACATATTTGCTTCGGCATAGGCGTAATACTTTGCGGTGGTGCGGCAGATATCGCCCCAGCCATCGCCTGTATATTCATTGATAACAAGTTGATTATCAGGGAAATATTTTTCAGCGGTTTTAAAGCAGAATTCAACAAAATCGGGGGCATCAAAGAATTTTGTAACGCCTTTAGGCCACCCCATTTCATTGGTAACTTCTATTGTGCGGATTTTATCTTTATAGCGTGCAGAAATCTCAGCACAGCGGCGTTCAAATTCCTTTTTAACTTCATCATCGCTTTTATCGGCTAACCAAGCAGGAAAAAAATGCTCATAAGCCAATGCGTGCTCGCGTGGCTCAATATTGTTTTCTTCACAGAACTCAATGCAAAGGTCGATAGGTGGTCTGCGGTAGATTTTTTTGCTGTTTTTATCATAGCGAGGGTTGCCTTTTTCAGGCTCAAGGTCGCTCCAATAAAAGGGCAGAGTTGCCATATTGAAGATTTTAAAATATTGTTTGTAAAG
>JAZOMK010000210.1:0-8363 GCA_045653985.1 Clostridia bacterium
TATTGATTTTTTCTGCATCGCTGTAATTTTTACTTTTAAAAACTACCGCAAAACTTCTGTTCGCCGATATATAACACTTTTGTGAAAATTGGCTTACGGCCATAGAAACCTTTTCAATATCAGGCTTAGGATAAAGCATAATAAGATTGCCTGCTTCTTCGCGAACCACGCTTACACCTGCTTTACCAGCCATTGAACGGATATATGCAATATTTAAAAGATTTTCAACGCTTGCAGGTAAGGCACCGAAGCGGTCAACAAGTTCTTCTCGGATATCAAGCATAGAATCCTTATCAGAAATATCAGAGATTTTCCTATAGCAAGCAAACTTAACTGCCTCATTGGGAATGTACTCATCACTTATATAAGCGTCAAGTTTAACTTCAACTGCTGCTTTAGGTTCTTCTTTAACCTCTTTACCAAGATTTGAATCAACTGTTTCTTTTATCATTTTGCAATATAAGTCATAACCGATTCTTGACATATGGCCATGTTGTTCACCACCCAAAAGATTGCCCGCACCTCTTATTTCAAGATCGCGCATTGCAATTTTAAAGCCTGAACCCATTTGCGTAAATTCTTCAATCGCATTAAGACGTTTTACCGCATCTTCCCCTATTGCACGTCTTGGTGGAATTGTAAAATAAGCATATGCCATTCTGTTTGATCTACCAACACGACCGCGAAGCTGATAAAGCTGTGCAAGACCGAATCTTTGTGCATCCTGAACTATTATTGTGTTTGCACCGGGAATATCAATACCGTTTTCAATAATAGTTGTACACAAAAGAACATCATATTCGCCTGCATAAAAGTCCATAATAATTTTTTCAAGGTGCTTTTCATCCATTTGGCCATGTCCTATTGCTACACGTGCATCTGGCACAAGTGCGCGCAATTTATCTGCAAATGTTTCAATACCATCAATGCGATTAAACAAATAATAAACCTGACCGCCACGTTGAAGTTCGCGGAAAATGGCATCACGAACAATAGCATCTGAATGTTCTACAACATATGTTTGTACGGGAAAACGCTCTAAAGGTGGTGTTTCAAGTAAGCTCATATCACGTATACCAGAAAGCGCCATATTAAGTGTACGCGGTATAGGCGTTGCCGATAAAGTAAGCACGTCAATATTATTTTTAAGTTGTTTGATTTTTTCTTTATGCGCTACGCCAAAGCGTTGTTCTTCATCAACAACAAGTAATCCTAAATCCTTAAATTCGACTTCTTTACCCAATATTTTATGTGTACCGACAATTATATCGACTTTGCCACTTATAAGATCTTCGATAATATTTTTCTGTTCCTTTGCAGTTTTGAATCGACTGAGACATTCTACCCTGACAGCCTGAAAATTAACAAGACGCGTCTTTAACGTATTATAGTGCTGTTGTGCAAGTATTGTTGTAGGTGCAAGTATTGCCGCCTGCTTGCCTGACATTACCGCCTTAAACACCGCGCGAATTGCAACTTCTGTTTTACCATAACCAACATCTCCGCAAAGGAGCCTATCCATAGCTTTATTTGATTCCATATCAGCTTTGATTTCTGCACTGGAACGAAGCTGATCCGGTGTTTCTTCATATTGGAAATCATCTTCAAATTCTCTTTGCCATGGTGTATCAGCCTCAAAAGCAATACCCGGTGTATTTTCACGCGCCTTATAAAGTTCAAGGAGTTTTTCCGTCATATCCTCGATTGATTTTTTAACACGTGCCTTTGTTTTGTTCCATTCCTGTGTACCGAGCTTATTAAGTTTTGGTGCAACATCATCAGGTGCAATGTATTTTTGCACTCTGTTCATTTGCTCAACGGGAACATAAAGCTTATCTTCATCACGATATTTCAAGAAAAGATAATCTCTTTTTACGCCATCGGTTTCAATTTTTACTATTCCCTGATAAATGCCTATACCGTTTGTTTCATGTACAACCGCATCACCGATTTTCAATTCAACAAAGGCATCCATTGAATTTTTAGAGCTTTTACTTACACTTTTTTTGTTTTGTTTAACTGAGGAAAATATATCGTTTTCACCAATAAAAACAAGTTTTGAATTGGGATATTCAAATCCTTTATTTACTGAACCGAGAACTACCGCAACCTGTCCCTCTTGTAAAGTTACATCAGGCCTCTTTATAGGAAATATTCCCATACCTGCTTCAGTAAATTCTTTTTCGATTCTTTCCATTCTTGCAGCTGTGCCTGCACAAAGAATCGTAAGATATCCTGCATTCTGGTACAATTTAACTTCCTGAATTAAAAATTCAGGCTTTCCATGGAAGGCTTGCATTGCCCTGCCGTTAAAATTAAAAACAGCTTTAACATCAAAATCAGGCACACTTCCTGAAATGGATTGCATACAAACAACCTGATATTCTTCTGCTTTTTTCATAAAACGGGAAAATCCCGTAAACAAATTGGCGTGACGCTGTAGTGCTTTGCCCTCGGCCATTAAATCCGCAATGCTTTTAGAAAATTCTTGTTCAATATTTTCACTACGCTCTTTAAGAATTTTCACCTCATCAAATATAACCAAAGTATCTTTGGGAAGGTAATCAAGCAAGCTTGTATATTTAGGATAAACGTATGGCAAAAGTTGATCTGAACTTAATGAAAAAATGCCGTTTTTCATTTTTTCAGCAATGGGGATAAACTTATCAGTAGCTTCATTTACCGCATCTTTATTTTTACAAACACGGTTAAATCTTAAAACTTCTTCCGAAAGCAGTTCGGACGCATTTTTTAACGTTTCATCCGTTGAACAAACCTCAGAAATTGGCAAAATTTCAATACTGTTGATTTTTTCAACCGATCTTTGTGAAACAGGTTCAACTATACGTATTGTTTCAATTTCATCATCAAAAAAGTCAATACGAACAGAATTTTCAGAGTTTTTAGGAAAGATATCTATAATACCGCCATGAATAAAAAATTCACCACTACCATTTATTTGTGAAACTGAAGTATAGCCGCAGTTTACAAATTTTTTACGCAATTCCTCGATGTTGTATCTTTTTCCTACCTCTAAAATCAACTTCAATTCTTTAAGTGCATCAGGTGGCATAATATTAAAAATTATTGCGTCAAGAGGTGCTATAAGAATTTTTGCGCCCAAAATACATTTATCAAGAGCTTTTATTCTGTTATATTGCACATCGCCACTTTGGAATTGTGCACCAAATACTCTGTCAACTCCGGGAAAAATTACAGCTTCTTTTCCACTAAAAAATTCAAAATCCTTCTTTACTTTTTCAGCACTTGAAAGTCCTTGCGTTATAAAAAGAACAGGTCTGTCTTCAGTAAGCGCTGATGCAATATGATTTTTCTGACCGTCCGAAACGCCAAAAACCGAGATGGGTGTTACCCCCTCCCGGACGTTTTTTACAAGCCTGCAATAATCAGCACTTTTTTCAAGCGCACATTTATACAGTTTGAACATTATTTACCTCTTTTAATTATACTTTTGCATAGCTTTATCTATGCCGTTTTTAGCAAACTCAACTGCCGATTTTGCGGCAACAACGAAGGCATCCTCCATTGTCTTTTGAGATTCCTTTGAAAATTTACCTAAAACATAATCAGCAAGATCCATTTCTTTATGCGGTGGTTGCCCAATGCCTACACGTATACGCGGAAAATTCTCACCAAAATGAGGAACAATGGAGCGCATACCATTATGTGTACCTGGACCGCCTTTTGCACGAATCCTTACCTTGCCCTCAGGCAAATCAATATCATCATATATTACAACGATATTTTCGGGTTTGATTTTATAGAACTGCATTACCTGCATAAGGCATCTGCCACTATCGTTCATATATGTCTGCGGTTTTACCAGTATAATTTTTTTACCATCCATATTTACGGTATAAAGCAAACCATCAAACTTTTCTTTAGGCATTGTAGCCTTTAATTCTGCCGCAAGAATATCAATAGTCATAAATCCAACGTTATGTCTTGTTAAAGCATATTGCGAGCCGGGATTACCCAAGCCCGCAATTACTATGATATCATCATTTCCAGTTTTTATAATTAAGCACCCAGCCTTTCTTATTTGTCTGCTTTTCGCGTGCTATACATAAATCATTTTCATCAACGTTTTCAGTTACGGTACTGCCTGCCGCGATAATTGCATTATCTCCAATTTTTACAGGTGCAACAAGATTTGAATTGCAACCGATAAATACGTGATCACCAACGATTGTTTTGTGTTTATTTTTGCCATCATAATTAGCAAACACAGTACCGCAACCCATATTGCAGTTTTTACCTACCTCAGCATCACCAACATAGGTAAGGTGGCTTACTTTTGTACCATCACCGATAGTTGACTTTTTAACTTCAACAAAATCACCGATTCTTACATTGCTTCCAATAACAGACTCAGGCCTAATATACGCATTAGGACCAACTTTTGTATTTTCGCCTATTACGGATGAGAGAATAACTGATGATTGTACTTCACAACCATCTGCAATTTTTGCAGAATCAATGCGGTTATTCTGATAAATAATACAGTTTGAACCAATAACAGTATCGCCTGAAATTACGTTACCGGGATAAACAACAGTATCATTACCGATTACTACACCTGCTTCGATATATGTATTTTCAGGATCAATAAGTGTTACACCTTCGCGCATAACGTTTTCATTGATTCTTTTGCGCATCATTTTTTCAGCTTCTGAAAGTTGAACGCGATCATTGATGCCCATAGCTTCTGTAACGTCATCAGCAATACAAGCACCTACTTTTTTGCCTTCAGCGCGTAAAATGCCAAGTGTATCGGTAAGATAAAGCTCACCTTGCGCATTATTTGATTCAACTTTTGTAAGAGACTGAAGTAAGTCATCAATTTTAAAGCAATAAATTGAGGTGTTTATTTCACGGATTGCTTTTTGTTCCTCGGTTGCATCGCGATGTTCAACAATACCTTTAACTGAACCGTCAGCATCCCTTATGATTCTGCCGTAACCAAAAGCATCATCAACTATAGCGGTCAAAACACAAGCTGACATATTTTCACTTATAGCAGTATCAAGAAGTTTTTGGAATGTGGCGCCAGTTATCATAGGCATATCGCCTGCTGTAATTGTAACGTAGCCATCCTTGCCCTCAAGATAGTGCTGACCACACATAACAGCGTGCGCTGTACCGCGGCGTTCAGTTTGTTCAGCATAACGAGCTGTATCTTTAAACAAATCGTGCAATAACTCGCCACGTCTTCCCGTTATAACGATAGGTTCATCATGAGAAACGGTTTTAACAGCATTGAAAACATGTTTTACAAGCTGATATCCGCATACTTTGTGCATAACTTTAGGAAGATCAGATTTCATTCTTTTACCATCACCGGCAGCAAGAATCAAAGAAGTTTTATACATAATTTACCTCCATTTCACAATAACAGAGGCCTTCATATTCTCGAAGGCCCCTTAATTATAGGTCTTTTTTATTCAGAATATTTTTCAAGTACAGTCTTAGAGATTTTTTCACGCAGTTCGGTTTTTATAGGATGTGCTACATCCCTGAACTCACCTACAGAATTTTTTACGCTTGGCATAGCAACAAACAACGAGGAAGCGCCTTCAATAATTTTAATGTCATGAACAACAAATTCATCATCAAAAGTTACAGAAGCTACGCCTTTAAGTTTGCTTGTACCGTCAACCTTGCGTACTCTCACATCTGTAATTTGCATAAATATTTCCTCCTATGCAACGATATTATTATACTATAATTAAATGTTTTTGGCAAACACTTATTCTTCGTTGTCTTTTTGTGCAGCAGCGGCAATTTTCTGAGATATCATTGGTGGTACTTCTTCATACCTTACAAAATCCATCTTATATACGCCTCTGCCTTGAGTCATTGCACGCAGATCTTTAGCATATGAGAACATTTCAGCCAGCGGAACTTCGCCATCAATACGTTGACCGTTTGCTTCAGGCGTCATACCTAAAACTCTGCCGCGGCGCTTGTTTATATCGCCAATAACATCGCCCATGTAATCATCAGGAACTGTTATTTCTACAGAGTATACAGGCTCAAGAAGTACCGGGTTAGCATTGGCACAACCTGTTTTATAAGCGATTGAAGCCGCCATTTTAAATGCCATTTCTGAGGAGTCAACATCATGATATGAGCCATCATAAAGTGTGCATGAAATACCTGTTACGGGGTAACCTGCAAGAACACCTTTCTTCATACATTCAAGAAGGCCTTTTTCTACTGCAGGAATATATGACCTCGGAACCGCACCACCAACAACCTTATCAACAAATTCAAATTCCTTATCGCTGGGGTTAAATTCAATCCAGCAATCACCATACTGGCCATGACCACCCGATTGTTTTTTATGTTTACCCTGTGCTTTAACAGACTTTCTGATAGTTTCTTTATATGGTACTTGTGGTGTTTTAAGTACTGCTTCACCATTATATTTTGCTTTAAGTTTTTGAACTGTTATATCAAGGTGCATATCGCCCAACCCCATAAGAATCATCTCATTGGTTTCTGTATTTTTTTCAAGTGCAAGGGTATTATCTTCTTCTATAAGCTTACGAAGACCTGAGAAAACTTTATCTTCATCGCCCTGTTTTTTTGGAACAACAGCCATACGCATACCTGGCCACGGAACTTCAACCGATTCATACTGAATCTTTTTACCTGAATAAAGAGTATGACCTGTAAGTGTATACTGCAATCTGCCAATAGCGCCTATATCACCTGCATAAAGTTTTTGAACCTGAGTTTGCGTTTTGCCCTTAAGTACGTAAATATTACCTGATTTTTCAGCCTTATCCTCATTGGCGTTATAAAGCGAAGTATCAGCAGTCAAAACGCCTGAGCGAATCATAAATACTGAAAGCTTACCTGCAAAAGGATCTGATATAGTTTTAAACACATATGCTGAAAAAGGTTCATCTTCTGAACAAACCCTGATGTCATCAATGCCTTCAAACTCTTTATTTTCTGACGAAGGAATAAAACGCATTATTGTATCCTGAAGAAGCCTTACGCCTTTTAAATCAAGAGCGCAACCGCAAAGAACGGGTACTGCAGAAGAATCAGCCACACCTAAGCCAAGACCTTTAATAATCTCTTCCGGTGTAAGTTCTTCACCCATTATAACCTTTTCCATAAGTTCTTCATCATTTTCAGCAGAAGTTTCCATTAAAGCTGCACGTTCAAGTTCAATCATATCAACAAGTGATGAAGGAATATCGGCTTTTTCACGTTTTTCACCATTGAAAATATATGCCTGTTTTTCAACAAGATCAACAAAGCCTTTCATTACGTTATTTTCAATAATGGGATATAAAATCGGTACAATATTTGAACCGTATTTTGCCTTTAATTCGGCAACTGTATTTTCAAAAGAAGTATGTTCTTTATCAATCTGATTTACAAAAATTATGCGGGGTATCTTTTTCTTTCTGGTAAGTTCGATTGCTTTTTCAGTACCAACGTCAATGCCCTGTGCAGATGCAACGATAACTGCACCATCACATACGTTAAGCGCATTAAGAACGCTACCTTCAAAGTCAAAGTAACCGGGACAATCAAGAATATTGATTTTTGAATTACCGAATTCAACGGGAGCTATGGAAAGTGAAATAGATATATGTCTTTTTATTTCTTCAGCATCATAATCGCATACTGTGCTTCCGTCATCTGTTTTACCTAAACGTTCGATATTTCCGTTTAAAAACAACATCGCCTCTGTAAGTGAAGTTTTACCATTGCCACCGTGTCCGATAAAGGCAATATTTCTTACATTTGAAGCGTGATAGTCCATTTTAAAAACCCCTTTCATATTTAGCTAAATTTTAATTGCTGATTATATTATACAATGTTCTTTAACGAATTTCAAGATAAAATTTAAAAAATCGTTCATAAAATTCAAAATTTTTTGATATTTTTTTCTTCAAAACTACAATTTGTGGTATTTTAAGCAGAAAAAGAACGCAATTTATGTTTTTAATATATCATTTCACCTTGAATTTTATTTAATAATGTGCTATAATATACTAAAATTCAGCAGGAGGAATTTTTGTGAGTTTACAAGAATCAGGCGAAATGTATCTCGAAACTATTTTGATACTTTCAAAAAAAGGAACGTCTGTGCGTTCCATTGATATATGTGAATATATGGGTTTCTCAAAGCCAAGCGTAAGCCGCGCAGTAGGTTTATTAAAAAGCGGTGAATTTATTAACGTTGATACACTTGGTTATATTACCCTTACCCCTATCGGTAAAGAAATTGCACAAAAAATTTACGACAGACATAATCTGCTGACGCAATTTTTAATTAAATTAGGTGTTGACGAAAAAACAGCATCAGATGATGC
>JAZOMK010000211.1:0-14129 GCA_045653985.1 Clostridia bacterium
ACAAGCACCGTAAAGCATGATGATGTTTCATTTCTGTCGTTATCTTTTATATGCGGTGTTTCTTTTAATTTTAAAGCGGTAAGGCGTTCCTTTGAGCCTTCTTCATCCTGAATTTCAAGTACGGTAAGTTTTCTGATACCAAACTTCAATTCTTTTTCGCTTGTGGGTGTTGAGATTTTTAAAGTATATAAAGGCTGTTCACCATAGCCGTTAGGATACCAAAGCAACGCATTTGTAATATCAAAATACTCAATAAAACTATTTTTAACAAGCGCCCTTGATTTTTGATAACAAAGCTTATTATCAGGTGTATAAACTTCAAAAGTCAATTTTTCAAAACTTTCGGCAAAATCGCGTATATTGATTTCCAACTGCATTTGTGCCGAATATGGATTTATATCCTTTGTAAAAAGATAAAAATTATCAATTTCGTTTTGTTTTCTAAAAGCAAGGCGCACGTCGCGGAAGATTCCCATTGTAACAAAGCGGTCTACCCAGTCCCAGCTATAAGTGCATTGGATTCTTCGGGTGTTCATTCTTTCCTTTGTAAAAGCACCGCTTAACAAAGGCTTACCTTCAACTGCTTTTATGGGCGAATAGAATTTTACCTCTAAAATATTTTCGCCTTCTTTTAATATGCCATCAACATTAAAAGCATAGGAAAGGTGCATATTTTCACAATGTGCAACAAAGGTGTTATTTAAAAAGATATCGCAATAGGTATCAAGTCCGTCAAATTCAAGATATGCGTTATCCTCAATATTTTCAACGTTAAAAGTTTTTGTATAAGTGTAATCGTTATTTTCAACCCATTGGCAAAGTTTGGAGTTATCCCTATAATACATATCCCCCAATATGCCGTTTCTTTGAAAATCCATATGCACGCAACCGGGCACCAGCGCAGGAACGCTTACCTTGTTGCCGTTATCATCATTTCCGCTTAAAAGCCAATTTCCGTTTAAATTCATAATAAGTACCGCCTTTATTTTCCTAATGATATAATACCACATTACGGATATATACACAATAAAAAAAATCAACACATATAAAAAAAGAAGGCAGGATTTTTCCTGCCTTCAATATTTTTTTGCTTTATTACTTAATGAATGCTAATTCAAGAAGCATAAGGTAACCTTCGTAACCCTTTTCCATGCAAGCGAAAGTGATAAGAGTTCCGATTGTAAGAATAAGTGCGATTACGCCTACAATGATAAGAGTTACAAGAACGTTGCGCTTTTCCTTAAAGAAGCTGCTGAGGATATTGAAATAATCACGTACACGAACTGTAATTGCAGCAAATACGAAGAAAGCACCAAGATAAAGTGAAATAAGTGATGCTAAGCCGCCAACAAGAAGAATACCTGCATTTAATAATGAAACACCAAAGAAACGGCTGATATGTGCCTGAATGTTGATGTTCTGCTTAGCTACAAGGTCTCTGATTGAAAGCAAACCAACAGTTGCTACAAAACCAACGATTAAAGCAAGTAAGCCAAACCAGAAAGCAATACCAACTTTTTGATCAAGGCTACCCAGCAAGCACATAAAGAATACTGAATAAAGTAAATAAGATGCAACGCCAAATACGCCTGTTGTGAGCCAGTTGAAGCAAGATGTGTAATTCTTTACCCAACCCTTAAAGTCCTTAACGATAGCACCGAAATCAATATTAACGTTGATTGTTGTGGGTGCTGCCTGCTGATACTGAGGCTGTGCTGCCTGCTGTGTCTGACATGAACAAACTTGTCCGTCCGGAACTTCTTTTCCGCAATACTTACAAAACATAAAAAAATCTCCTTTTTTTTAATTCTCTGTACATTATAATACAAATATCAACCATTGTCAACATTTTGTATTATCATTTTTTAATAAACTGTAGGATTATTAAGGATTCCCGCAGGCCTTAACTTATAGGCATCCGTCCACAAAGGTCCATCATAAGTACGCCATGAATTGGGCCCCCAATAGGTGTAATTTCTTGCATTATTATGCACAGGGCCAAAGTTATTAAAGCGCGTGCCGAAAAGGGTAATATCTATTTTGTGTTTGCCCTTTTTCATAAAGCCTAAATCAACGCAGTAAGGTGCAATGGCAACAACACCAACATCCTTGCCGTCAACACTTACGCGCGCAAGTGCGCCACCAATATCAGGCACTTGAAGGGTACGTTTTTTGCCGATTTCCTCAATATATTCGCTGTGATACGTAATATTGCCCGTATAGAAAGGTAAGCCCTGATTTACCACGTCGCCAAAGGCAAGAGTTTTATTTTTCTTTATTGCCGTAACGTATTTGCCTTCAACCTTAACACCGAAATCGCCTAAAAGATAGCACCATTCCGTTCTGCCCCTTAACCCAAAGGGAATTTCAACTTCGACCTCTACTTTGCCTTTTTTAATTTCAGGAAGTTTAACTTTTTTAATGCACTTATCAACGTACCAGCCACAAATTTCTTTTTCAATTTTTTCGCCATTTATCCAGATTGTTGCATTTTCAGATTCTTCAAGGGCAAGGTAGGTATCTTTTAAGATAATATCTGTTTCAAAAACGAATCTGCGTTTAACAGTATGTCCCTTATCGTTTTTAAGTTCATCAGGTACGGGCACCCACGGCTGGCAGGTTGTCTGTTCCTGATAAGCATTATAGAATCTTGCTCTGCCTAAGTCGGCAATTCTTATTGAATCTTCAAAATAATCAGTATACTCTTCACCATCAAAGGCATACTGCGCCATATCAAGCAAGATTGCATTGGGTTCATCAAGAGTATAACCAACTCTATCCTTGACCTTTACATAATTTTTGTTTTTACTATCTACAAAGTTCTTGTTTGCAGGATTCTTGATTATCGAGTCTGAAATATCCATTGTCAGGGCACGTTTCGGCGCATTACCCGCAACGCATTTATCTTCAGTTGCAGGTGTAAGTTTAAGAAGGAAACTATCCTCAGCAAACATAATAAAATCAACGTAAGTTTTGCCGTTTATAATTTTATATTCAGGTGTATAAATTTCGCCCGTAAGGGTGTTATACTCGGTAATATCGAATCTTCCGTTTATTGTTACGCGGATATTTTCTCGTGAAAACGAAGGTACTTGCCCGAGTTTTTTTGTTTCGTCCTCACCATGGCAGAAGAAAAGCCATTTATCATTTCCGTCATCACGAAGCTGATGCAAAATATTATTGGGTTTGTTGCCCACATCGTGGCAAATAAAATCAACAAAGCGGAACTCTTCAAGTTCATCAACCAACTTAATGTAATCAACGTTAATTTTCGTCCAGTTTTCGCAGGACTTTTTAACTGCATCGGATAAAACCGCATCAACTCGCTTTGGCGCTTCGCCTAAAAGAATAACCTTTCCGCCCTTTTTGCTGAAATCATTAAGACGATCTAACGTAGTTTTGCGCATTGTTTCCATAACGGGTACAACAACGCAATCATACTGCATTTTTCCAACCTTTATGGGGTTTGTTACTTTTTCACAAAGTTCAGGCAAAAGTGATTCGGAAATAAAATCAAAATCAATACCGCTTGTTGCAAGCATGGTTGTAAGTTTTTGGAACTGATCATCAAGATATCCGCGTTTGGCTGCCGTTTTATCGTTAGGACCTGCGCAAAGCCAATAACTTTCAATAGGATGAATAACGCCAACTTTTACGTTTGGTACACCACGTGTAAGTGCAGTATTAAGACGTGCAAAATGGTCTTCAATATAGTTGTACTGCTTATACCACGGTGATTGATAACCTATTGTTGCAGGATAATCATGTTTTGCATCACCGTTCATTGAAACCCACGTTAAATGATGAACACGAATAGTTACACCAAGTGCCGCCTGCCAATCTCCCTGACGCTTATGACCGCGGAAGTTATAATCCCATCCCGTTACACCGTAAAGCTCAGAAAGCATACCTTCCCTGCCATATTGATGTACAGCTGATTGTACTTGCTTTGCGGTGGTATATTCAATTCTGTCGCACAAAAGATCCATGCCGGGAAGTTGGAAGTTTCTGTAACAGCGCATCGCTTCTCCCAACGAATCGGTTTGTGAACGCAACGTCGGTTCATTCATCATATGTCCCGTAAAGGCAATGCCGTGCTTTTCGCACCATGCACCTAAAGTATCAATAAATGCGGAAACGAAACGTTCACACATATGGTCGGTATATTTATATCGTGTTTCTGCGCAACCTTCATCTGCTTTTTCAAAAAAGATTTCAGGCATTTTTTTCAAAATACTTTCGCCATATTCTTTTTTGTAAGTATCTTCAAAATCATCAGTAAAAGGAACTGCACCAACGCCAACTTTCTGATTTGCCGATGCAAAATACCTTTTGTAAGGCAACTGTGGTTCATCAGTAAATATTGCCGGAATGCTTTTTCCAAAATCATCGCCTACTGCATTATAGTATGCGTCATAGGTGATTTTTGCAAACTCCTCAACGGCTGTTTTTGATAAAGTATCAATATAACTCTGACCGTTATACCAACCGCTGTTAGAGCCAATGTACACATAACCGTACCAGATATCACCATCAAAGGTTTCATTCTCATCAAGTTTTTTATATTCCGTCATATAACCTGATTCATCAATTTTAATGCCGTAACGTGCAACGAAATAACCTGAACACTCACCGTTGTTTTCAGTCATTTTTAAATACTCATCATAATTAGCGGCAAACTTATTTCTTCCTCGCGGATCTGTTGGTTCAAAATGGAACGCTTTTTGACGGTGGCGATAGTTTTTTGTAACGTAACCGCCTGCAGCACCTGATGGCCACCTATCCTCATCATAAAGCCAGCAAAGCATATCTTCTTTTTTTGCCTTTTCATTGCAAAGCTTTACAAAGTGCATAAATTCGTCGCTGAGATACGTCGTCTGCATACCTGTGCGTACGTGCATATGAAACCCACCCATGCCCATTTCCTTAAAAATGTCAATTTGTTCAAGCAAAGTTTCATCATCAAGTTTGGTGTTCCATGCCCAGAACGGAGTTCCGCGAAATTCGCTTGTAGGATTTTTAAAATGTTCATTTGATAAAGTTTTTTTATTATTCTTTTTATATAACATTTTAGTTTCTCCTATAAAATTTCCTCCACAAAATATGCGTTTGTATCAGCATGGTTGCCAAATTCATCAAAAACAGTTACGCGCACATAGATATCTTCTTTTTGAAAACCAAAATCGCCACTTGTAACAAAGCCCTCTGCAGTAGTATAGGCAAAGCCTTTTCTTCTTGCCGTCGTAAACAAAATCTTTTTAGCAGGCGAGGTTTCAATGAACATTTTGCCGTCCTCAACGTAAAGGCTTTTAATTTCGGGGCCTGTTGATGAATAAAAGCTACCATCCAAAAGCGCTTTGGTAATAGTTTCATATTCAAGCTTATCAGCATTGATATTTACCCAGCCGCCGCAACAATCGTTTTTCTCATGGCCAATAGGATAATGACAATGGGTATCATCCGATGCCATACAATAAATACGCTTACCCTGCCTTAACAAGTCATCATAAACGCGGTGATTATACTCAAAATAATTAAGATTACACCCATTATTGTATATTTCCATACAGTGCATCCCCTCGTATTGTGAATAGGTCTCATAGCTTTCCTGAGACCATGTAGGATGATTGTATGTTACAAAATATCCTTGCTCTCTGCCATCTTTAAACACCTGATTTGCGCATTTAACGGAATATTCTCTTTCAAAATCAGGCTGGTCATCGCGGAATTTAAGATACTTAACGTAATTAACCGCATTGCCAACTTTGTATCCCGTACGCGCAGATGCAACGGGATAATCAATATTTCGGTTAAGTGCGATTAAGCAAATATGGCAGGTTTCAGTATCAGCATAATCCTTACTGTGCCAATTATCAAGCTGAACCTCATAACCGTAAAGTGCAAGGAAGTTTTCATCATCAAGTTCAGGGTGCGGTACCATAACATCATGGTCCGTATAAGCTATAATTGAATAGCCGTTTTTCTTATAATGTGCTTTAAGCTCTTCTGCCGAAAGTTTACCATCAGATATATTTGTATGGCAATGAAGATTCGCCTTGTAAAAATTAACGTCATGTGATAAAAGAATTTTTTTCATATAAAAGCCTCCGCTTACGTTTTGTAAATTATATCACTTTATGTGCTTAAAATCAATACCCCAAAAGGAAAAAACGGCTTTTTTAGCCGTTTTTCAATGCCTTTTCTAATTCATTACCAACTTCCATACGCATCTTATTGAAGACCTCAGGTGCTTCGGTATAATTTTTAAGATCCTGAGTTACCATTTTAACTTTCTCAAGCACCCAATCTCTGCCTAAAACCTTATCGGCAATTAAAAGCATTTCGCAATCCTCTACACCGTTTCTTACAGCTTCGAGGCGAACTGACGTGCAAGCACCGTCAACGCCAACCTCATTACCGTTATATAAAAGGGAGCCATCGCCGAAAACATCAGGCGAAAGGTCTGGTACCGTTGCCATATTGTTCCACGGATTTTCAACAAAACGCCAATGGTTTGTTGCCCAATACAAGAAGCCCGTTGCGCCTACAAGATGCTGCTGCCAGAATAAAATTCTGTGGTCAAGCCCTGACTCATCAACGTACATATTAACGTAAGGCTTGCCCGGTTCCCAGCAAACGTACTGCCAGATTTCCTTGCCCTCTTTTTGTGCCTTAGTCATTCTATTTTGGAACGAACCGTATTTTTCAAGCTGTCCAGGATATTCATAAACAAACTCATCATTAAAGCAAGTAAGCTTTGGCAATATAAGGTCGCAGTTGTCAATGAGAATCTGAACCTCATCAAAATTATCATCATACTTTATGTCTCTGAAAAAAGCAGACGTACGCCTTATGCCGGGGCAAAGTTCTTTTGCACGCTTGCAAGCAGTAATAAGCGTATCAAGATGCTCCTTTGTTAAAGGCTCATCAATGGGATATATCATTGCCTTTTTCATCCACTTAGGATTCTTTGAGATTTTTTCATAATACTTTTTAAGGGTTTCATCATCAGCAGAAACGTCTTTATCCATATTAAATGCCGTTAAGCGAGGATCGGACATATATTTATCTGCCCTGTCATCAAGTATATCATAAGGAAGCACAAAAGGACTTATGCGGAATTTTAAAAGTGTTTCATAATAGCTTTCATAAAGCCTTTGTATTTCATCCTTATCATCCGTTTTGTGCATTCTTGCAATTTGGTCGCGGTAAAGATCCATTGAAACGTTTACAACGTATTCTTCAGGCAATGCAAAATCCCATACTTTAACTTCAACCGTGAAGCTTAAATCAGCCAACGAAATATTATATACATACTCCCCCGCTTCAGTTTCTTTAACAGTTGTAAAACGCACAAGTATGCTTGTAAGTTCATTTGCCTTTATATTAAAAGTTTTAACGGGTACAAGGGGATCCGGAAACATTCTGCCATTGCAAGAAATAAAATACTCCTTTTCCGTTTCAACGCTGATGTTTTCATAGTTTTTATCAAAAACGAGTTGTGCGTTTTTAATATCCTTATCGGATAATACTGATATTACACAGCTTTCACCCTCATTTTTTGCCATATAAAGCTTTATTGAATTTTTACCGTTTAACGTGTTTGTTTTGCTATAACCATCAACAATTCCTACTTTTATCATATTTCATTCTCCTTAAATTTCAATTTCATATACTGCGCCCATATTTTCATCTGAGCCGATTAAAATTTTCGTACCGTCATTATTTACCGCAATGGTGCTTAATTCGTTGTTAAGATACAATCCCGTTTCGATATTAAAATGTGCCCTGCCAAGATATTTTACACCGTTC
Organism: Clostridia bacterium; assembly: GCA_045653985.1. GTDB lineage: Bacteria > Bacillota > Clostridia > Christensenellales > QALW01 > UMGS1322. Next base: position 7,813 of record JAZOMK010000211.1, read on the forward strand.
TTTTCATCAAATGAGAACACTATTGCAATATCATTTTTTGAACCTATAATACCATAAGCCGTACGGGTTTTATCTGAATAGCAAATATCCCTAACTTCGCCGGACGTATTAGGACAAGCTCCTAAATTAAAGGAATTTTCACCATCATAAATAAAAAGCAACCCATCAAAAGTACCAACAAGATATTTATTATCAAAGATTTTAGCCGATGCCGTTACCTTTGCCCTAAAGTTTCTGCCCGCGGCACTTGGTACATTTTTAACATCTATAATATCTTTTTTTGTAAATGCTTCTATTCTTTCAATTCTTCCGTCCGAATAAAAACGTTGTTTAACTTCATTTCCAAATTCAATAAAGAAGCCGTTATCTGTATACTCAACGTATCTTACTTGTGAATTTTTCAACCCATGCTTGCGCCATAACGGATAAGGTGTGATTTTTTTACCCTTGATTTCCATAGGATTTTCCGCCATAAATTTACCGAAGGCCTCACTATATTTAATAAAGTTTTCAGCAACCTTATGCTGGCGGTCAAATTCATCCTTGCCATATGGATAGTATTTAAGAGGCTCGTCAACGTGCATATAATTTATTATATCATAAGCCATTGGCGTGTCAGGATTTTCTTCGTTCAAATCATATTTAAGGCTTTCAAGCTTTTTAACGTCAACTGCAAACATTCCCGGTACGTCAAAAAAGTGATTGCCGTTTGTAAGATATATTATGCCGTCATGGTAGTGCATTTCAGCCATAACGTTGATTGAACGTTTTTCACTTCCGACAAGCCCCATATTTTCAGGCTCTTTGCCATTTATTACGTCCCAACGGATAAGATAAGCATTTGCCCAATCGTATTTTTCAGTAAAGCATGATAAGGTATACCATAAAACGCCATTATCATCAACCGTCATGCCGTAATGCTGGTTAGGCTCAGAAAGCTCAAGATCCTTTGGTCTGCCATCGCCAACGCACGTTAAAGTATTTTCCTTAATATTATATCTGTAAATATTATAGCCGAAAATATATTTTAAATAGATGTTGCCGTCCTTGCCATCAGCAATATAATCAAGCTGAACGTGCTTTTCCGTTGAGTAAGGCTCATAATCTTTTTTAAAGAAGATTCCAAGCTCTTCAACTTCCTGCGTATCAGTATTTATGCGGTAAAAATATCCGCTTCTGTTTGCTGAATATATGTTGCCGTCAATTTCTGACTTATGCAAGCGGAAAGAACCAAACTCAGTAACCTTGCCGTAATCGGTAACTTTGCCGCTATCAACATCATAACGATATAAATGGCCCTTAAAATATCCCGTAAAATAAAAAGCATTGTGCTTATTATCATAAGCTCCGCCATAAATACTTTCGTGGGCAACAGGAACGCCTCTGTTTTCCAGATTTCCCGTTTCAGGATCATAAATCAATATATTCGAACCCTGATATCCTTCAAAAACGTGATTATAAAAAGGTTCAGGATACCAATAAGGATGCACTCGCGATTGAGAGGTTGTGTGGGTAGTCATAATAATTCTGCCATCATTCATTTCAGCCATTGAAGTATGAATTTTGCTTGGCATTATGGCATCTTTTGCATAGCATACTATCTTATCAAGCTCAAAACAGCATTTTATTTCGTTTGTTTCATAGATATACTCATATAGCCCTGCCGATTCTGACACGTAAAGCTCAGCGCATACCGAGAAAAAGCATCTGCCGCCTTTTGTAACGAACATATCCCATATTGCATTACGATGGTCGTTTTTATCAACAAATGCACACTTAACCGTACTTTGCGGCATCAGCTTTAAATTTCTTTTTGAAATTTCAGATAAATTTTTAAACAGCATACCTATCACCCTTATGTTTTTATGTTTAAATTATAATACCTCTGCCAAAGCAATGTCAATACTTCAGACACGCAATAAATAAAGGAAAATACGCAATATTTCAAGATAGATAATGATTATTGAACGTTGAAATGCTGAAAATTCAACAGTTTTACACTTCGCATAATATATCAAAACAAATTTTTCAACAAACGATTGCTTTTATTGAAAGTATGCGATATAATGAACTTAAAGAAGGAGGTATAAATATGAAGCTTATTGAAATTTCACCTTTCGTAAGGTTTGCATACAAGTTAATGCTTAAAAGCAATCGACCATGTATGACTGCGGATTGCCGCCTTTTTTATATTACCGATGGTGAAGGAACAATCCTTATAAATAATAAGAAATACAGTTTTTCACCGGGCTCACTTTTCTTGTGGCAACCGGGTACAAAGTATCATATACTTACCCCAACAATAACAACGTTAATTTCAATAAACTTTGATTTTACCTGCGATAATTCTGACCAAACGCAACCTATCCCCGTTTTCTATTTTGGGCAAGATGCAGAACCACCTACCATACCAAAAAAAATATTTTTTGATGATTGTGCCCTTTTAAACGAGCCTATTGTTTGTACGGGAAATTCCGCAATATATTCCGCCCTTGAAAAAATACTTTTTGAAAATACATCTTACGCCCCCTTTTGCGCCGAAAAAATTTCAGCACTTATGAAGGATTGCATTATAAGCGTAGTCCGCGCAGGTATTTCACCTACTGATTTACGCTCAGATAACGCGTTGGAAAAAGTAATTGAATACATTCACAAAAACTATAATAAGGATGTTGACAACAGAACTCTTGCCGAGCTTGTTGGCTATCACCCTTACTACCTTAACAAGCTTTTCTTATCCTCAAAAGGCGTAACTTTACATAAATACGTTTCAAACTATCGCATTGCGGTGTCTGAGCAGTTGTTACTTTCAAGCACAAAACCCATTGATGAAATTGCTTTAATGGTTGGCTTTTCAGCATCATTAAGTTTCTCATCAAGTTTTAAAAAGAAAAACGGGATAACCCCCTCAGAGTTCAGAAAGAGATTCGGTGTAACCAATGGATGATATTAAAATAATCGCACATATTTATAACGATTTTAAAGAAAAATTCGGCATCCCCCGCCAAAGCGGAATTTTAGGCGAAATGACTTCTACCATAGTTTTTGAAAAGGACTATCGCCAGCAGGAAGCATTAAGGGGTATTGAAGAATATTCGCATCTTTGGCTTTTATGGCATTTTTCCGAAAACACAAAAAAAGAGTGGTCGCCATGCGTGCGCCCGCCAAGATTGGGTGGTAATAAGCGAGTAGGCGTTTTTGCAACGCGTTCACCCTATCGCCCCAACCCCATAGGCTTATCCTCAGTAAAGCTTGAAAAAATTGAGCATACAAAAGATAAAGGCACAATATTATACGTAAAGGGTGCTGACATTCTTTCAGGCACCCCTATCATTGACATTAAACCATATATCGCATATACCGATAGCCATCCCGATGCAAAGTGTGGGTTTGCCGATGAGGTTTTTGATTATCAGCTTGAAGTTGATTTTCCGCAGATAGAAACTTTGCCTGAAGAAATACGCGAAACCGTACTTCTTATGTTAAAAAATGATCCTCGCCCATCATACCAGCAAGACGAAAACCGCATTTACGGTATGAGTTACAAAGATTACGAAATTAAATTTACAGTAAACAACAATATTCTTCACGTTTCAGATATTGCAAAAAGATAAAAATAGTGGTATACTGAATATATATCTATTTAGAGGTTTCAACTTATGAATATTATAATCTCAGGTTTGGGCAAAATAGGCTCAACAATTTTACAAAGTCTTGCAAGTGAAGGGCACGATATTACCGCCATTGACATCAACAATGCTGTAGTTGAAGATATCGCAAATATCAACGATATTATCGGTGTCCGCGGAAGCTGTACCGATAGCGACACTTTAAAAGAGGCACGCATTGAAGATGCCGAACTTTTCATTGCCGTAACAGGTTCAGATGAAACAAATATGCTTGCCTGCTTCCTTGCAAAACGTATGGGTGCAAAGCAGACTATTGCAAGAATCCGTGCCCCTGAATATAACGATGATACGCTTGTATTTTTAAGAAAAGAGCTTGACCTTTCAATGGCGCTAAACACTGATTTACTTGTCGCCCACGAACTTTACAACATATTAAAATTCCCCTCGGCAGAAAAAATTGAGCATTTTTCAAGGCGCAACTTTGAAATGCTTGAGATCCGCTTAAAACCCGATTCTAAATTGGACGGAATGAGCCTTTTCAAAATGGGTGAAAAATACGATGCTAAGGTTCTTGTTTGTGCCGTACAGCGTGGTGATGAAGTTTTCATCCCCAACGGTAGTTTCGTACTTAAAGGTGGCGACAAAATCGGTATTACCGCAACAAAAACGGAAATCCTTAAACTTTTTAAAGAGCTTAACGTTTACCAGAAGCAAGCAAAAGACGTTATGATTTTAGGCGGCAGCCGAATTTCATATTATCTTGCAAAAATGCTTCTTGCTGACGGCAGCAACGTAAAGATAATTGACCAGAACCCCGAGGTTTGCCAGCGTTTCTGCGATAGCTTACCAAAGGCAACTATCATATTGGGCGATGGTTCACAGCAAGAGCTTTTATTGGAGGAAGGCATTAAAGATACTTCCGCCTTCGTTGCCTTAACGGGCATGGATGAAGAAAACATCCTTATTTCCGTACTTGCAACAAGCTTCAACGTACCAAAAATCATAACAAAAATCAACCGTGAAGAATTGTACGGCCTTTCAAAGAACTTAGGTCTTGATACAATTATTTCACCAAGAAAATCCGTTTCCGACGTATTGGTTGGCTATGCCCGCGCTTTAAGAAACTCATTGGGCAGTAACATTGAAACCCTTTACCGCCTTATGGATGACCACATTGAGGCAACAGAATTTAAGGTTTCTTCCGATTTTCCCTGTCTTAACACACCGTTAAGGGAAATGAAATTTAAGGAAAACATCCTTATCGCAGGTATTATCCGCGAAAAGAAGCCTATCATCCCAACAGGTAACGACGTTATACTTTCAGGCGACAAGGTAATTATAATTGCCGCTGACAGAAAAATTCAGGAGCTTTCAGATATACTGAAATAAAGGTTTTTTATGAATTATAAAATGATAATACACACTACCGGGCAAATTCTCGGTGTGGGCGCCCTTTGTCTTTTAGCATCGGCAGGTATTTCTTTAATATATGCCGAAACAGAAGGCTTATGGCTTCTTATTTCAGCGCTTATTGCAGGTATACTTTACTGCATCACCCGTCGCTTTAAGCCAAAGGACAATATCTTTTTTGCAAAAGAAGGTCTTGTTACGGTAGCGCTTGCGTGGTTGATTCTATCGCTTGTAGGTGCATTGCCCTTTTATTTAAGCGGTGAGATACCATCATACGTTGACAGTTTGTTTGAAACAATAAGCGGCCTTACAACAACAGGTGCAACTGTTTTAGATGATCCACAAGTTTTAAGCCATGGCAATATTTTCTGGCGTTCATTATGCCATTGGATTGGCGGCATGGGTGTTCTTGTTTTATTGGTTGCACTTCTGCCACAAGCTTCAGGCAGGGCGATACATATGTTGCGCGCTGAAATGCCGGGGCCCGTTGTTGGTAAATTAGTACCCAAAGCAAAACAAACGGCAAGAATTTTATATATAATCTATATTTTCCTTACCATTATAGAATTCTTTTTCCTTATTTTTGATATGCCCATCTTTGATAGTGCTATCCACGCTTTAAGCACGGCAGGCACAGGTGGTTTCGGTGTTTTAGCTGACAGCATTGCTTCATACTCTCCCTATTGCCAATGGGTAATTGCAATCTTTATGTTTATTTTTGCCATAAACTTTAACCTTTTCTTCTTTATGCTTATCGGCAAATTTAAACTTTCATTTAAAAGCGAAGAATTCTGGGCATTTTTTGGCATCGTTGTTATTGCGACCTTTGCCATCGCCTTTAACGTAATGGACAGATATTCTTCCTTTAGCGAAAGCATCAGGCATTCAGCCTTCCAGGTATCTTCTTACGTAAGTACAACGGGCTTTGCGACAACTGATGCTAACGCATGGCCTACCTTCTCAAAAGCAATTCTTCTTTTACTTATGTTTTTAGGCGGATGCGCAGGCTCTACCGCAGGTGGACTTAAAGTTTCTCGTTTCATTATTCTTTTAAAGGCAACCCACAGCCGTATCAGGCGCGTGCTTTACCCAAGAAGTGTTAAAGCAGTTCGCGTTGAAGGCAAAAGCCTTGATGATGATACTTTAACAGCAGTTCTTTCATATTTTTCAATTTACGTTTTCTGTTTTATCAGTCTATTCCTTGTATTATCCCTTGAGCCTTTCAGTATGGAAACAACCTTTTCATCATCGGTTTCAATATTCAATAACATTGGTCCT
>JAZOMK010000212.1:0-2048 GCA_045653985.1 Clostridia bacterium
CAGGTGATGATTATATATGTACTATAACATGGACAACCACAACTGCATTTACATTAAAGTTTTATTTTCCTGATAATAGTACACCATTTGCAAGTATTTCTTACAGTCTATCTAATGCAACTGATGAAGTGTATTTTGCAATGCTGGAAGATATATATGATGGGCCGGATATACCGCCTGAAGAAGCGCATAGATGGGGCAGGCCTTCTTTAATCATAAAGAATGGCAGTACAGGGCTATTTTCATATAATACAGAAACAGTTGATGCGTCATTATATGACAGTTTTTATTCATGGATCATTGCCAGCATGACCGGCGGCTATTCTATTTTCGGTCCGGATAATGAAGAAGAAGGTGGTGACGGTTATGGCACTTTACAGGATGAACCTATTATGAATCCTGCAGTGCCTACTATCGGCGCAGTTGCTACAGGCTTTACAAGGCTGTATTATATCACCGGCGCAAATAAAAGTAAATTATCAGATCTTATGGACTGGTTTAATGATGAAGATCTGCAATTTGTTAATCAGTTATTCAAAGGCGATCCCATGCAGGCACTTGTTGGTGTAAACCTTTCACCATTAGCTTTAACAGCCGTGGGGCATCCTAACATTCACTTTTTAGGACAGGATACCGGTATTGCATCAGATGGTGTTATTGCAGATCAGTATCAGGAAATAGATTGTGGCAGTATTGAAATAAAGAACTGGATGAAAAACAGTTATCTTGATTTTTCACCATTTACAAAAATCAAAGTAATACTGCCATATATCGGCGCAATGGACTTAAACGTTGACGATCTGAAATACAAGACGGATAATAACGGCAAGCGTTTACCGGTAACTATTTCTTTAAAGTATGTTATTGATGCTTTAACAGGATCTTGTGTAGCGCACTTGTTTGTTAATAATTCACTGCACTATGAAGCAAGCGGCAACTGTTTTATCAATATACCGCTTACGCAAAAAGATTATAGTGCAGAAATGCAGGCAATCAAACAGGCCATAGCAGGCACTGCAGACAGTTTAGTAAAAGGTGCAGGCCTGATGGCAATGGGTACAGGCGCAGGTGCTGGTGCTATCGGCGCAATGGTTGCAGGTACTTTGTTTGGTGGTGCAGTTAACGTAGCTGCGCAGCATCCTGATATTCGATATGTTGGCGGCAATACAGGCGCAACAACTGGATATATGGGCTTTGATAGACCGTTTTTATTGATTGAGCAGCCGGTACTTGCAAGACCTGCCAGTGATGAACATTTTATTGGAATGCCAAGTTATATTACTGATACTATCGGAAGTTTTTACAATAGCAGCAACAGCAAGCCGCAGTTTGCAAAATTCAATGAAGTACATCTTGAAAATATCAACTGTTTAGAACAGGAACGAAACGAAATATTGCAGTATTTAACTAATGGTGTAATGATAGATGCAGGATCTGATACACCTGATGTAACACCGGAAACAACCGGCAATAAAGTAATTGTTTTGTTACATAATAAATCTGAAAAGAACGTAATAGGCAAAACTTTTGCAAGCGGCGAAAACAGCAGATTAAAGATAGAAGATAAGAAATTTTTTAATCAATCTGTATTAAATCCGGTATTCATTGTACCTGCATCTGAAGTGTACACATATAATTATGCATATGTACCGCTACTGCATAGATATTACTATATAACAGATATTATTGCATTACCAAATAACATGCTTGAAATACATATGCAGGTTGATGCGTTACAAAGTTTTAAAACTGAAATAAAAGCATGTAAGGGCATATGTATGCGGTCAGAATGGCGAAATAACTTCTTAATTAATGACGGCGCAATGACAGTAAAGCAGCCGACAGAAGTTAAAACACTGCAATTTGTAAAATCAGGTGCAAAATTCAGTTTTACACGTGGCAGTGCAGGTTTTGTTATAGTTTGTGCAAGTGGTACTACATTATAATAGAAAGGTGGTGTTTTCATGGATTTTGCAACTATCGTTAGTGCAGTGTCTGCTGTTGGTTTTCCGGTTGTTTTCTGCTTTGTTTTGTATAAAACAATGATA
>JAZOMK010000213.1:0-1572 GCA_045653985.1 Clostridia bacterium
GTCCAGATTTTGCGTTACGTTAAAGGAGATTTTGTATACCGTTCTTTCACCTATGAAGGGCGCGGAAACGGATTTCTTTAGCGATGCACTTAAAACGTGCATACCCGTTTTAATCACTTTTATAGTTGTATGGATTGCTTACGTAATAATTGATATTAAATTAAATAAGAGAATTGATGCAGTCTGCCACGTTAAAATAAGGAAAAAGGAATATACTTTGGATTTATTTAACGTTGTAAAAAAAGCCATTATCTTATTTATGGCGGCATCATTTATTGTTACTACCGTTAAGGTTGAAATGACCTATAAGGTTATTGATTACGTATCATCATATTATCAGCAGACCACTATTTATGAGGACTATTACATTGACCCTCAGGAAACAACAATAACGGCACCGGAGAAACCGAAAAATCTTATCCGCATTTATCTTGAAAGTATGGAAACAACTTATGCTTCTGTAGATGCAGGCGGTTTCCAGCCAACAAACAATTACATATCGCATTTAACTGATTATGCCAAGGAAAATATATCATTTTCAAATACCGATAAATTAGGTGGTTTTAAAAGCCTTAGCGGTACAACGTGGACTATGGGCTCATTGTTTGCAACAAGCTCAGGCGTGCCTTTCTCATTCCCCGTTGAGCGCAACAGTATGAACTCACGCAGTGCATTTGCTGAGGGTATTGTTACTTTAGGTGATATTCTGGAAGGCTTTGGCTATAAGCAGGAATTCTTATGTGGCTCTGATGGCGATTTCGCAGGCAGAAAAGATTACTTTATGCAACACGGTAGCCATCAGGTATTTGATATTTACAGCGCTAAGGCGGCAAACTATATCCCTGATGATTATTACGTTTGGTGGGGGTATGAGGACTCGTATCTTTATGAAATCGCTAAGGATGAAATAACAAGACTTTATGAAGAAGACGACCAGCCTTTTAATTTTACGATGCTTACCGTTGATACACACCACGTTGATGGTTACGTTTGCAATTTCTGCCCCAGCACTTATAATAATCAGCTTGAAAACGTGCTTACCTGCGCAGATATGCAGATTTATAACTTCATTGAATGGTGCAAAAAACAGCCTTTCTATGAGGATACTGTTATAATAATCAGCGGCGACCATCCCAGAATGGACACGACGCTTGTTGGTGAAGTTGAGTATCTTGACAGAACCATTTACAACTGCTTTATCAATACCGATAAGTCGGCTGAGGGGTTAAAGCTTACAAACAGAGATTTTACCGCAATGGATATGTTCCCAACGGTGCTTTCTGCCCTGAACTTTAAAATTGAAGGCAACCGATTAGGCTTGGGTACGGACTTGTTCTCAGGTCAGGAAACCCTTTCCGAACAGTTGGGCGTTGATTATCTTGAGGACGAAATAAAAAAATACTCGCAATATTATATTGATAAATTTGCTTAAAACGGTGTTAATTCACCGTTTTTCTTTTTTGCGTGAAAATAGGAAAAGTACTTTACATTACTTGGAAAAAGTGATATCATTTAATTGTAAATGTATTTCAGGAGGAAGTTTATGAAAAAAATCGATGAACTGATTGATAA
>JAZOMK010000214.1:0-3484 GCA_045653985.1 Clostridia bacterium
TGTCCCCTCCTTCAAGAGTAGCCTTATAATTCTTTGCCGAAAGTCCGTATTGGCTTAAACCTTTTACAATATCACCAATGTTTTCAGCAGAATATTTGTTTTCAATATAGGAATTAACGTTATACTCAACGGTAGCAATTACTTCATCCTCTTTGACCAATTCAAGTGTGAAGATTTCATCAAACTCCGTTGCGTAAATATCATTGGAATATAACAGATATCCGTTTTCGCTTTCTTTTATAAGAGATTTTTTGTCAATAGTCTGCCCGTTAAGTTTTATCGTAATATCATCGGTAAGCACAAGACGGAAATAAATTTTATTTACGTTTGCCATATTGAGGCCTACTGATTTTACTCTGTTATTTACGTCAGTATTGCCTGAAATAATTCTTGTGCCGACAGGAACTGCAAAAGAACTTCTATTGGTTTCAACCCACGAAAGATTATCAGCTAAATTTCCAACGTTATAATCTTTATAAACCTGCGCCGTTTTACCGTAATGGAGCATATCAGCCATCAGACGTTTTAAAGCATTATACTGAATGGTTGATAATCCAAGTTCAGTATTTGTTTTATTGAAAAGATTATCGCAATACTGTTTGACGCTGTAATTTTCAATAGTTTCAATTACTCTGCCATTATAAATAAGTTCAGCGGTAATGGTATCTGCCATGCATTGCGGATTGATGCCGGTATATGAAAACTTAAGGTAGCCGTTTTCGTTTACACCTTCAACTGTTGTTATTCTGCCGCTTGAAGACGTGAATTTTACAGATAACTCATCCTTATTAACAGAATTGCTTACAAAGAAATTCATTGTAAGGCTTGCGCCTATATCAACCGTAGCACCCTTAAATTCACCGATACCATTAAATACTTTTTCATTGATAACATTTTCTACGTTCTCAATAGCATCAGATGCTTTTGAAATGTTTGAACCATTGGAAACACCGCCAACAGTAACCTTTACGCGTTTTCCGCTTTTAATAAAATCAATAGCGGCTTTTGTAGCGTTAATGCGGCGTTCATTGATTTTAGGTGTGCCGTCAGCATTATAAAGCTGTTTTCCGTTTGCATCAACCTCTATCGTGGGGCAAATCCAACCACCCTCATCATGCTCGTTCCAAGCATATGCGATAACTGTATTAGCCTCGGTATAGGGCTTAATTGACGGATGCTCAACGTATGATAACGCATAAGCAAGGTGATTTAACAACTCAACATCCGTTGCATAATCGCACCAGTAATTATTATCAACGCTCATCCACGTAACAGGGTTAATGTAACGGGGTTCGGGATGCCAACCGTAAGTTACGGTAGGCACAAACTGGAACTGTGTAAAATAACTTTTACACTGTGTGTAGCTTGTGTTCCATCTTTCCTCAGCTTTTTTTACAAGCTCATCATACGAAAGTTGATAACCATCTATTGCGTATTTTGAAACTGCATCTGCTGAATTGCTCTTTGCCGTGCTTGCAGATGGATTCATAATAACTGCATAAGGCTTTTTTACTCCTAACTCATTGCAAAGTGCTTCATAATATTGAATTTTTTCAACAATAGAGGCTAAATTATCGCCTGAATTGATGTAATACATCAAAGGTCTGCCATCTAAAACCGTCATATAATAGTCAGAAACAAGAATTTTTGACATCTCAATACGGGCATCGTTATGTATAGGCGGGTCAACAACGCACATTTTAACGTCGTTTCTGTATTTACTTTCCTGATGGAATTTTCTTGCCTTTTGCATACCTTTGTGGGCATTGTTGTCGTCGCCTTCATCGTACCAAATATATGCGAAATAACTGATACCTGCATACTTGGCATATTCCATTTCTCTGTCAAATATGGCTTGCGTATATTCAGGAATAATTATTTTATTATCGTCCGTTACTTTTGCAAAGAACGGCGCTCTGAAATGGAATTGACTTGGAGATAAACTTCTTTCAACCTGTGAAACAACGTCCCAACCTTTATTTGTATGCCCATACCAAGCATCCCAACGAATAGCACCCACCGTTGTTGCTTCTTCAGTTGCAACATTTGAAACTTCCGAATTTTCTGCAAAGGTAACTGTGCTGAAAAGTGAAAGCATCATTGTAATTATAAGAAATGAACCTAAAAGCTTTTTCATATATCTTCCCTCGTTTTTATTATTCTTTTAACGCTGTCTTTTAGTCCGCTTTCTTTGTTGCGGATTCGCCATAAGCGTTTGTGTTCAGGGATAATTACTTCTTCCATTTGAACTATGTTTTTAAGGTGTTCTTCCTTGTTTTCTGTGTCAAGCTTATATCTTGCAAGCTCGCAGGTAAAGCGTAATATTTTGATTGAATTATAGAATTCATCCATAATAAGCTTGCCCTCATCACCAGTTAAAGTGATTTCATTGGCTCTGTTTTCAATTTCATCAAGATATTTTTCAAGTTTATCAACTTCTTTTACTTCACCGTTTTCAGCCATTGACATTTCGTTAAGATGATAATATAAAATGCCGATTACAAAGCCACGCTTGGTCTTTGAGAAATCAAATTTTTGGTGATATCTGCCTGCATCAGCCATAAGTTGTGCAAAGCGGTTGCTTTCGTCCTTGAAAATGTATTTGTTAAGATAATCATAGAGGAATTCTCTTTGTTTTTCAGCGGTATTATTCCAGCTTACCGCGCTAAAATATGCAAAGGGAAGATAACTTATCGAAATATACTGAGGATGGTTTAAATCGCCCCAGTCAGTATCAAGAACGCCGATACCGCCATACTGAACAGCGCGGTTTACTGCATTTTCTGCATTAACAAGCATTGTTTCGGTATTTCCCAGCATTGTGTTCCAGCTTTGTGATCCGGGAGCATTATAGAATTTAAGACCTAACTTTTCATATTCCTGACAAGCTTTTTCGGAAGGATTGACGGGTGAATATCCCCAGTTTATGGGAATAACGTTTTCGGGCAACTCTTTCAAAAGTTCAGGTGCTTCGTTTATAATATCGCCCCAAAACATTACCTTCTTGCCCTTTGATTGAATAAATTCGATAACCTTTAAGAGATAGTCAAAATAAACTCTGTGCTTGCCCTTTTCTTGGCAGATTTCCTTTGATTTGCCCCAACCAAGCTCTAAGGTTTCATCACAGTTAATGTTTACCGTGTCTGCCGTAAAGTTAGGCAATAAATCGTTAAAAAGAGTTTTTACAAATTCAAAACTTTTGGGGTCTTGTGGGGCAAGGCTATGAGGATTCCATCTATCATAGCCATACATAAATCCATCAGGACATTCTGCAAGGTGCTTAAATTCCTCCCTTATAAGCCACGGGGACATATGCCCAAAGCAGTTCTGGTTGGGGATGAGAGTAATAAATCTTTCCTTACAGTATTTATCTAAAAATTTAATTTCTTCAGGCGTAATGGGTGTAGTGTCTTTCCAGACCACAGGATAACTTTCATAAGCGAATGGATATCCCTCCATATATAACTGAAGCTGATTGATTTTT
>JAZOMK010000215.1:0-3626 GCA_045653985.1 Clostridia bacterium
AAGACTTTTGAAATGTGTAAGAGAGATCAAACTCCCCACAATAATAACTTTTATATTTATAATTTTAGAAGTTTTTATTGAAGTTTTTATTCCCTTCATAACAGTTGAAATAATAAATCAAATAAGCAGAAATGATCCGCTTTCTGATATTGTAAAAACCTGCATATTTCTTGCAATCATGGCTTGTATTTCTCTTTGCTGCGGTGGTATTGCCGGCTATACAAGTGCCAAGGCATCCGCAGGTTTTGCAAAAAATTTAAGAAGTGATGTTTTCAAAAAAATTCAAACATTTTCATTTGAAAATATTGATAAATTTTCATCAACATCATTGGTTACTCGTTTGACAACAGATATAAATAATATTCAGATGTCGTATATGACACTTATCCGTATTGCTGTACGAGCACCTTTAATGCTTATCTGTGCAATAATCATGGCATTTATCATGGGCGGTTTTCTTGCTGCTACATTCGTCGTAATCGTTCCATTCCTTGCCTTTGGTTTAATATTGATCGGTAAAAAAGCAATGCCGGCTTTTCGCAGGGTATTTAAAAAATACGATAAATTAAACGAGTCAATAGAAGAAAACGTACGTGCAATGCGTGTTGTAAAAGGTTTTTCAAGAGAAGATTTCGAAAAAGAAAAATTCAACAAAGCATCAGAGGATATCTGCGCAGATTTTACAAAAGCTGAACGTATAGTTGCAATGAATACCCCTCTTATGCAAATTTGTCTTTATTTCAATATGATTTTCGTTTTAATTGTAGGTTCAAAACTTATCATAGAAAGTGGCGGCACATTAATTCAGGTTGGTCATATTTCCGCAATGCTTACATACGGCATGCAGATTCTTATGCAACTTATGATGTTGTCAATGATATACGTTATACTAACAATGTCATCAGAATCATTAAAACGAATTGGCGAAGTTTTAAAAGAAGAAACTGCATTAAAAGAACCTAAAAATCCCATATATGATATCAAAGATGGTTCAATTAAGTTTGATAACGTAAGCTTCAAATACTCTTTAAATGCAAAAAAACATTCTTTAAACAACGTAAATATTGACATAAAATCAGGTATGACGGTTGGTATAATCGGAGGTACAGGTTCAAGTAAATCAACATTAGTACAGTTAATTTCAAGATTATACGATACCACAGAAGGTTCTGTTTTTGTTGGTGGTGTTGATGTAAAAGATTATGATTTAAAATCCTTGCGTGATTCTGTTTCCGTTGTGCTTCAAAAAAATATGCTTTTTTCAGGTACAATCAAGGAAAATTTACGTTGGGGTAACGAAAATGCTACCGATGAAGAAATTATCGAAGCTTGCAAATTAGCACAAGCACAAGATTTCGTTGAAAGTTTCCCCGATAAATATGATACATTTATCGAACAAGGCGGCACAAACGTATCAGGCGGTCAAAAGCAACGCCTTTGCATCGCTCGAGCATTGCTCAAAAAGCCCAAAATCCTTATTTTAGACGATTCTACAAGTGCTGTTGATACTAAAACCGATGCACTCATCAGAAGCGGCTTTAAGTCCTTTATACCTGAAACAACAAAGATTATTATTGCCCAAAGAATTTCATCAGTTCAGGATGCTGATATGATTATCGTTATGGACAATGGCAACGTATCCGCAATAGGAAAGCACGAAGAACTTTTAAAGACATCAACAATTTACAGTGATGTTCATTCACAGCAGACAGGAGGTGCTGAACTTGAATAAAAAAGGTGGAAATTTAAAAGATATAGTCAGAATTATAAAAAACCTTTTCAAGTTTTACCCTATCCTTCTGCCAATAACAATTTTTTGCATTGTTTTTTCAGCTATAGTTTCTTCAATCCCTGCACTCTTCATTCAAAACATTATTGCAGAAATTGAAAACTCATTAAAACACTCAATCAGTTGGTCTCAAGCAAGCGAAAACATCCTTCCTTTAGTTGGTATTTTAATAATCTTATATGCGCTTTCATTTATTTCAATCCTTATCTATACGCAATTAATGGCATATATGACACAAGGATTCCTCTCTAAAATGAGAAAAGCCATGTTCAGCGGTATGCAGAATTTACCAATCAAATATTTTGACACCAACAAGCATGGCGATATAATGAGTTATTATACTAACGATATAGATACTTTAAGGCAACTTGTTTCACAGTCATTGCCAGCACTTATACAGTCAATAGTTATCGTTGTTACAGTACTTTCAATTATGCTTTATTTTAGTATTTGGATGACTTTAGTTGTTTTTGTTGGCGTAATATTTATGCTTGTCATTTCCAAGAAAATCGGCGGTGGTTCCGCTAAATATTTTATCAAACAGCAGAAAGCCATGGGCAAAACTGAAGGTTTTATTCAGGAAATGATGAATGGTCAAAAGGTTATTAAAGTCTTTTGCCACGAAAAAGAATGTGAAAACGATTTTGATAAAATTAATAACGAATTATTTGAAGATAGTTTCCACGCACACGCATATGCAAATATGCTTGGCCCTATCATTATGAACGTAGGCAACATTCTTTACGTTATTATGGCTCTTGTTGGCGGTATTCTTATTTCATTAAATATTGAAAATTTAAGTTTATCAAACATGGCATTTGGAATAAGTATCGTTGTTCCGTTCCTTAACATGACGAAGCAATTTACAGGCAACATTAATAACGTTTCTCAACAGATCAACTCCATCGTTATGGCAATGGCTGGCGCCAGCAGAATATTTAGTTTAATGGATCAGGAAGCCGAAGTAGACGATGGTTACGTTACGCTTGTAAACGCAAAAATTAATAACGGTGTTATTGAAGAAACTTCAGAAAGAACCGGCATATGGGCATGGAAACATCCTCACCACGACGGCACTCTCACCTACACACTTTTAAAAGGCGACGTAAAATTAAGCAACGTTGATTTTGGATACAACGATGAAAAACAAGTTTTATTCGACGTAAGCGTTTATGCTGAACCCGGTCAAAAAGTTGCATTCGTAGGTGCAACCGGTGCAGGAAAAACCACAATAACAAACCTTATAAATCGTTTTTACGATATTGCGGATGGCAAAGTAAGATATGATGGAATAAACATCAACAAAATCAAAAAATCAGATTTAAGACGTTCTCTCGGTATTGTTCTCCAGGATACAAACCTCTTTACCGGTACTGTTATGGAAAACATACGTTACGGTAATCTCGATGCCAAAGACAAAGAATGTATAAACGCAGCAAAGCTTGCAGGCGCAGATGATTTCATTACAAGGCTTCCCGAAGGTTATGATACGATGCTTTCAAATAACGGTTCAAACCTTTCACAAGGCCAAAGACAGTTAATCGCCATTGCACGTGCAGCGGTAGCAAATCCTCCCGTTATGATTCTTGACGAAGCAACATCTTCAATAGATACAAGAACTGAAGCCATTGTTCAAAAAGGCATGGATAAGCTTATGGAAGGCAGAACAGTTTTTGTTATTGCACACAGACTTTCAACAGTAATGAATTCTGATATAATAATGGTTCTCGATCACGGTAGGATTATCGAACGAGGAAACCACGAAGAATTAATAAAACAAAAAGGCACGTATTATCAACTTTATACCGGTGCTTTCGAATTAGAGTAAAAAACAGCA
>JAZOMK010000216.1:0-1867 GCA_045653985.1 Clostridia bacterium
CAATACAAATGTAGGTATTGTTGGCGCAGGCATGATTGGAAAAAAGGTAATTGAGCTTTTTAAAGATAACGGCTTTGAAACGGATAAGGATATAAAAGATACTAAAACAGGGCATCATATTGACTTTAAAAAGGGAATTCAACGCATAGAACTTCACTATGAATTACCGGGGATTCCTGAAATTCCGATGGAAAAAGAAGTTAAAGAGCTTACCGAACCATTATGGGATAATTTAAAAGTATATGATACTATCTATGGCAAAATTGTTGGTACAAATGAGTTTTTTCATGGTCTTATAATGCTTTTACATATGCAAGGGCATATGCAAAACGGAGGCATGGGTTTAAGGCATCTTTGTGATTGGGCTGTGTTTGTAAATAATTTCAGCGAAGATGAGTTTGTAAATATTTTTGAAGCAAAATTAAAAAGCATCGGCTTATGGCGTTTTGCATGCCTTTTAAGTCAGGCATCTAAATATATCGGGTTAGAGCAGAAAAAGTGGATGGGTGAAGATAGCGAACTTGCACGTTTACTGCTTGAAGATATTATTTCTTGCGGCAATTTTGGCAGTAAACACCTCCACAGAATTAACTCGCAAAAATACGTGCCGGTAGTAGGTAACCAAAAAAAGAAAAAGTCCCAAGTGGGACAGTATATTGATTATGGACTTAAAACTACTATGGTAATCTGGCCATTTTACAAAAGGCATAAATGGCTATTACCGATAGGCTTTATAGCCTATTGTGTGCGTACGGGATATAGGCTTATTACCAAAAAGTCAAAGATGTATAATTTAAAGGATAATGATAAAATTTACGATTTATATTCACAACTGAAACTTTTTGAAAAATAATTTAATCTGAATTTTTAGTTAAGGCACCCACGTTTACGGCTTGGGTGCCGTATTTTTTTCTTATTGTATCAACTGCACTTTCAACGTTCTCGCGTTTTTGCCTTAAACCATCATCAAAAAGCGAAAACTGCATAAAATTATCGGTATCGGCAACTAACTGCGCACCACCTAAGGTAATGGCACGTACAGGCTTTTTATTGTAAATTTCATAAAAGAGTTCAAGACAGATGCTCCATATATCGTGCATAAGATTAGTTGAAAAATCAAGTTGTCTTTGGCGCGAAACAACGGTGAAATCGTTGTACTTTATTTGTGTTGAAAGTACGGTGCATTTAACGTGCTGTTCCTTCATTCTTTGCGAAAGGGTATCGCTTAAATACATAATACCTGATTTTATTTCGTCAGGCATTATAAGGTCGTGGTCGAAGGTTGTACCGTTGCTGACTGACTTTGGCGCGCGAAAGGCATAAATGCTTTCAACCGGTGAATCATCAATACCGTTGGCGTAATCGTGAAGCACTCCGCCAAGTTTTCCTAAGTGCTTGATTATTGTGGTTTTATCTGATTCCGCCAAATCACCGATAGTATAAATGTTGTGCTTATTAAGTGTAATCGTTGCACTTTTGCCTGCATATAAAAGGGAAGAAACATCCATAGGCCATACAAACTTTTTGAAATTTTCTTTGTCGATAACCGTTGTGGCATCAGGCTTTTTGTAATCGCTTGCCAGTTTGGCGATAGTTTTGTTAAAAGAAACGCCAACCGAGCAGGTTAAACCGATTTCTTCTTTAAAACGTTTGCGTATGGTATCGGCAATTTCTTTGCCGCTTCCAAAAAGCTTTTGGCTGCCCGTAACATCAAGCCATGATTCATCAATGCCAAAAGATTCAACCATATCGGTGTACTCTTTGTAAATATCGTTGCATTTTTTAGAGATTTCCTCATAAAACGCGTGGTGAGACCTTACAAGTACAAGCTGTGGGCATTTTCTTAAAGCTTGATAAATTGTTTCTG
>JAZOMK010000217.1:0-4927 GCA_045653985.1 Clostridia bacterium
TTAAGTTTCATCTTTTTAAGGGGTGTGATTGTTGCCATTTTAACAGCCACGTTAAGTGAAAAGCCTGCGCCTAAAATAGTGCGGATAAGCCTATCGCTGGTAGCAATGCTTCCGCCAAAGGCATCATGGGTTAAAAGCATGGCAACGCCCTTTTCGATAACAACCGGCATGGGTTCATCCTTACTGCCTAAGAAGCTTTCGCCTGAAGTCTGCCCTGCGGCACGCATTGAATCGGTAATCAATGCAACGCGGTCAGTACCCTTTGATTTTATTGCAAGCTGTAATAATGAGTTGGGCAAATGGCAACCATCGGCAATAAGTTCAACGTTCATATCATCAAGATAATATGCCGCTTCAACAACACCTGCAACACGGAAGCCTTCCCTGCGGAAAACGGTGCTCATACCTGAATAAAGGTGTGTTGCGTGGCGATAACCCCAATCAAAGGCCTTTACAACGGTATCAAAATCAGCATCTGAATGGGCGATACTTAACGTAATATTATTTTTGTTAGCAAAATCGGCAAATTCCTTTGCGCCATCAAGTTCAGGGGCAACACTCCATCTTTTAATTTTGCCCATTGAACGCTCAAAAAGAAATTTATATTCCTTTTCATCAAACTTCCTGATGTTTTCAGGACGCTGTGCGCCTGCCTGATTGGGCGAAATGTAGATGCCCTCCATATGCACGCCAAGTAAGTTTACGGGCAAGGTTTTATCATTTTCAGCCTGAAGGTAACAATCAATAGCCTTAGATAAGCCTTCACAACTTGCTGAAAGTGTTGTGGGCATAATTGAAGTTGTACCATGCTGCACCTGAAGACTTAAAATATTTTTATAAGTATCCTCCTCAGCATCCATAAAATCGCTTCCGCCTGCGCCATGTGAGTGGATTTCCACAAAGCCTGCAGATATATTCATATCTGTGCAATCGTGCATTTTATAGTCAGGGGTGGATGTTTCAGCATCAATTATGGCTTCAATCTTACCATCCTTAATTAAGATATCGGCTTTTCTTGTTTCATTTTCAAAAATGATTTTGCCGCCGTGAAGTCTTAAATTTTCCATAATAAAACTCCTTAAAGCACCTTGCTTGCGCTGTCCTTATCAAGGAACATTTTTGCGTTATCGTGATTTCTTAACGCAGTTGCGGGACACCATTCCCCAATTTTACCATTTAACATATCGTAAACAGCATTTGCTTTTGTTGGTGCAGGAACGGTGCAGATAAGATATTTTGCACTCATTAAAGCAGGTACGGTTAAAGATAAGGCAAACTTAGGAACATCATCAAGTGTTTCAAAGCACTTATCATGAACCTGCTGATTTCTGCAAATTTCATCAAGTGTAACCTTTTTAATTAAATAAGGATCGTTAAAATCGGCAACGGGCGGATCATTAAATGCAATGTGTCCGTTTTCGCCAATGCCCATTAAAACAACATCGGTAGGATATTCCTTTAAAAGTGCGCTATACTCCTCACAGCCCTTTTCAGCATCAAGGGCAGGAATTAAATTTACGCTTTTAAAAGGCTTTAATGCAAAGATATGCTCAGTTAAATAAGTTGCAAAGGATTGTTTTGAGTTAATATCCAAGCCAACGTACTCATCCATATGAAAAGCATTGATTTTTGTAAAATCAATATCAGAATTTAAAAGGTGATAAAGGGTTTCATTCTGTGATGGTGCTGCCGCGAAAACAACGTTAGCATAGCCTTTTTCGGCAATTACCTTGTTTATTGCCTCTTCAGCGTTTTTTGCCGCCGCCTTACCCATTTCATCACGTGTTTCAAAAACGTAGGTTAATAATTTATCGGTTTTAATTTCCTTAATCATAATTTACCTCAACAAAATTGCCAATTTCCATTGATTTAATAATGGCATCAATAATATATACCGGCTTGATAAATTCCTGATAGGTGGTTTTCATTTCACCGCCTGCAAGAAGCTGATAGAACTCTTCAAATTCCTTCTTGGATGCACCGTTAAGGTTAAGCTTTTTGCTTTCAACACCTGATTTTCTGATTACGTCAACGTGATATACGTTTGCGCCCTGAGTATAGTTGCCCAAGATATCATAATCAGCATATCTGAATATAACACTTACCTTATTATCATTTTGTGTAGCAAAAACGCTTTTTACGTCATAACCGTAAACTGCGCCAAGAGTTTCTACAAGGTGCTGTGAATAGAACCAAAAACCATCATACTCGCTGTTAATGAGGATAGGTGCGCAAACAAGCCCACCGATAACGGCAAGCTTTTCATCGGTTTTTGCTTCATCAACCAATGCTTTTGCCTCTTTAACTTCATCAACGTGCTTTAACATTGAACCGCCTGTAACTAAAACGTTATGCTTTTGGCACGCTGCCATAAACTCTTTAGCTTCATTTACATCAGAAGTAATAGGCTTATCAATAAACATAGGTATGCCTGCTTCAATATAAGGCTTTGCATATTTATAGTGGTTTGAGCCATGGCGTGCAGTAACTACAATGCCATCAACCTGACCAACCAAAGAATCGTAATTTTCCATTACGGGCACGTTAAATTCTTCATTTAACTTTTTGGTAACTTCAGCATCATAGCTGTAGATGCCTTTAACCTCAACATCGGGATATTCACCGTTTTTAATAAAGGTTAAAAAACTGTTTGCGTGTGAATTTTCAACACCTAAAAGCGCAATTTTATACATAGTTTTTCTCCTTAAAACTCAACTGAAAGAGGATTATCAGCATGAACCTGCTCAATAACGTTAATAACCATTGCAGCCTTTTCAGGTGTAACGATTAAGTCCTTACCCTCAATAATTGTAGCGTAAAGCTGACGGTAGAAGCTGTTTACTGCATCGTGGAATGCGCTGCCCTGAACGTTATCTTCAACAGTTATAATATCAAGTTTTTCACTGCAGTACATAGGTCTGCCTTCGGGGTTTCTTAAACTTTCAACGATAACAGGCTTTTCGTCAAGCTTTGTAGGATCAATATACTTTAACTGATACTTGTTGTGGCCCATCAAAAGTGTGCCGTACTTACCAAACACCTTAATTACGAAATCACCGCCGAATGCGTCAACAGCGTTTACTTCAATATCAATAAAGGGCTTGCCGGGTGCTGTAAGGATAAGCTTGCCGCAGTCATTGGCATCACCGCTTGTAAGGTTTCTTGAAAGTGCTGAGAATTCAAGGCGTGTATCCTTGCTCCAGCCTAAAAGGTCAAGTGCCTGACCAATGGGGTGAGGGCCTGAGTTGTATACGCTACCTGCGCACTTGTACTGTAAGGTCTGCCAGTCCCAACGACGTGCAAAGCCTGAATATTTTAAATTTATCTGATAAACGTCGCCAATAATTCCGCTTTCAATAATTTCCTTAGCCTTTAAGAAGTTAGGTGTGAAAAGCGTCTGATGGAAAGCGGTAACGATTACACCGTTTTCCTTTGCTGTATGGATAAGGTCGTTGCACTCATAGATAGTTCTTGAGAAAGGCTTTTCAACAAGCACGTTGAACTTGTGCATTAAAAGATCCTTTGTAATGGGATAGTGCATTTCTGAGAATGATGCGTTTACAACAACGTCAATATCAGTTCTTGTAAAAAGCTCTGTATAATCAGAATATACGTCGCACTTAAAATCTTCCTTTGCCCAATTTCTTCTCTGCTCGTCGCTTTCAACAACGGCTACAACCTCGCAAAAATCATTTATAGGATCAAGAAAGAACTTGCCGTGAATGTCCCTTCCGCTTCTTCCCTGACCAATAATTGCTACTCTCATTTTTCTCATAATAGATTCCTCCTATCATTTATTTACTATATTATAACACGGTACAAAAATAAAATAAATTGTATTTTTAACTATTCGCATTGCATTTTTAACTATTTTGTGTTAAAATTACAATAAATGAGGTGATTTTTATGTTTGAAGACCATTTTTCGGACGTTGTTTTTGAAGTTTCACACAAGCTGGTTGAAAATCCTATAAAAGAAAATTACGCAAACCATATGCACACTTACTGCGAAATTGTGCTTTTCGTAACGGGCGATGTAAACTATAATATTGACGGTAATCTGTACACACCTAAAAAGTACGACCTTATGTTTATACCAAAGGATACTTACCATTATCTTTTGCCCTACTGCGATACACTTTATGAAAATTACGTTTTAAGCTTCAGGCACGATATTATAAGTGAGGAACAGTACAACAAAGTTTTTACCTATCCTTATATTGTAAATATTTCGGATATGCCCTTTTTGCTGGACTTCTTTTCACGCTTTGATAACTATAAAACTTTTTTATCGGCTAAGGACTTTGAAGAAGTTTCAAGAA
Source organism: Clostridia bacterium (assembly GCA_045653985.1). Taxonomy (GTDB): domain Bacteria; phylum Bacillota; class Clostridia; order Christensenellales; family QALW01; genus UMGS1322. Next base: position 4,322 of record JAZOMK010000217.1, read on the forward strand.
ACATGATAAAAGAGCTTTTAATTTACTGCAGTTACGTTGATAAGACCGTTTACAGCACCGAAATCAGCAACAATCCTATTGTAGATACGGTAATTTCATATATTACCAAAAACATAAAAGCGCATATCAGCGTTCATACCATCGCCAAGGAAATGGGACTTTCAACCTCACACATACAAAACACTTTTTCACAGAACATGAACATCGGTCTTAAACAATATATTTTAAGGCGAAAGATTTTTGCCGCCCGTAATGATATTCACCGTGGTTTACACCCCTTTGATGTATGCCTTGATTACGGTTTTGACGATTATTCATCATTTTACAGAAACTACAAAAAAATATTAGGTTATTCACCGAAGATCAAAAAATAGCACCTATAAAAAAGTGCTATTTTTTTATGCGTCCACTTTATTATTATTTTTAAAAGTTCTCCAGAATAACCCGAAAGCGACACAGATTGCAACGCCTAAAAGGCTTACGCCAAGCCACAAATACGTTACCATATCCCAACCGCCTGCGGCAACAAAAGCAATACCTACACCTGCAATGGATGAACCGATATACGCACCGCAGTTGATAACGCCTGCAACAAGAGAAGTCTTG
>JAZOMK010000218.1:0-3387 GCA_045653985.1 Clostridia bacterium
AAAGAAGTTTTGCAAACATAACCGCTCTAATGGAAAAATATCCCGAAATGATGTTTTCGCTATCACAACCCGAACTTTACAGATATTTAAAGGAAGAAGCACCTGAAAAGTATGAAGAATTGAAATCGTTAGTAAAAGAGGGCAGGTGGGAGCCTGAAGGTGCAATGTACGTGGAAGCTGACTGCAATCTTATAAGCGGTGAAAGTTTTGTCCGTCAGATTTTATACGGAAAGAAATTTTTTAAAGATGAATTTGGTGTTGATTCAAAAATTCTTTTTTTGCCTGATGTTTTCGGATATAGTGTCGCGTTGCCGCAGATTTTGAAAAAATCAGGTATCAGACATTTTGTAACATCGAAAATAAGTTGGAATGATACTAATCAGATGCCTTTTGACAGTTTTATGTGGCAAGGTATTGATGGTACAGAAATTTTTACCTCTTTTATTACTGCACAACCTGCAAAAGAGAATCATCCCCAAGGAAGTTTGACGACGTACATAGGTAAAATAAATTCCCAGTTTGCGATGGGAACGTGGGATCGTTATCGACAAAAAGAATATAATAATAACGTTATTCTGACATATGGCTTTGGTGATGGCGGTGGCGGACCTACTAAATGGATGCTTGAAAAGTACAGAAGACTTGAAAAAGGCTTACCGCAAATTCCTGTTACCAAAATGAATTTCTTATTGCCGTATCTTGATGAGAGCAAAAAAGAATTTGATGAAAATTCCAAAAAGTTAAACAGAACGCCAAAATGGGTAGGAGAACTGTATCTTGAATTTCATCGTGGAACTTATACGTCTATTGCCAAAAATAAACGTAACAACAGAAAGACGGAACTTGCCCTTCAGAAAACAGAGGGGATATCATATCTTGATTTGTTGATAGGCGGTACGTATGATAAGAAAAGCTTCGATGCTATCTGGTATAAAACGTTACATAATCAGTTCCATGATATTATTCCCGGTTCATCAATCAAAGCAGTCTATGACGGTACTGATATAGATTATGCCGAAATAAAAAATAGTCTTGATAATATGTTTAATGATAAGGTTAATAAGATAAAAGAAAATGTTTCGTCTGAAGGCGGTATGTTTGTGTATAATCCTAATGGATTTGAATGTGCTGGTAACGTACAAACTGAAAATGGTACGTTGGAGTTAACGGAAAGCATTCCTTCATTTGGTTGGGGCGTTGTTTCTCCGTCAACAGATAATACAGTTAATGTATCAGAAAGAACTGCAGAAAATGAGTTCTATCGAATGAAAATTGATGATGTGGGCAGAATCATATCTCTTTTTGACAAAAAAATGCAACGGGAAACTGTTATTGATGGTGCTTATCTTAATGAGTTTCAGGCGTTTGAGGATTATCCACAAAATTATGATGCATGGGAATTAAACGAGTATTATAAATCAAAGAAATATGTTCTTGAAGAAAATGCCGAAATTTCAACCATAACAGATGGCACACGAAGCGGATTCAATATCAAAAAGCGTTACATGGATTCGTATATATCACAAAATATCTGGCTGTATTCAAAAACAAAGCGTATTGATTTTGATACTAAAATCGATTGGCATCAGAAACATCAGGTTTTGAAAATAGCGTTCCCTGTTGATGTTCACGTAAATGAAGCTAAATATGAAATTCAATTTGGCTATATTACAAGACCAACTCACGCAAATACAAGTTGGGATCAGGCAAAATTTGAGGTGTGTGGTCATAAATGGGCAGATGTTTCCGAAAATGGTTTTGGGTTCACCCTTATGAACGATTGCAAATATGGATTCAACACCGAAGGAAATGTTATAAAACTTACTGCGCTTAAATGTGCATCATATCCCAATCCTGAAGCCGACGAAGGTTTACACGAATTTTCATATGCAATTACTACTCATAATGGTAATATTGCTGAGAACAAAATTGTTCAGCAAGCATATTTATTTAACCAACCTTTATATAGTGCTAAAATAGACAAGCAAGAAGGAATTCTTCCTGAAAAATTCTCGCTCGTCTCTGTTGATAACGATAACGTTATTATTGATACTGTTAAAAAAGCAGAAAACTCTGATGATATGATTGTTCGCTTGTATGAAGCCTATAATAGCAGAAATAACGTTAACATTTCTGTTGCTACAGATTTTAATGAAGCGTATCTTTGTGATTTAATGGAAAATGAAATAGAATATCTTCCTATTGAAAATGGTGTTGTTTCATTAAAAATAAAGAATTTCGAAATTGTAACACTAAAATTTAAGAAATAATAAAGAAATCTTCCGTAATTATGCGGAAGATTTTTTGTATAAAAAAAGATATAATGCATATCCTATTTTAAAACTTTAATAGTGAGGATTTTATGAAAGCGGGCAGACAAACTTTTTTATTTAATAATGTATTTTTAAAAGATGGGGCGGCAGTTGTTGGCGAAAAAGAAGGGAAAGGGCCTTTAAAAGATTATTTTGATTTTGTATTACCCAATGATAAATGGGGTGAAGACAGCTTTGAAAAGGCAGAACGAAAAATGTTTCATAAAGCTCTTGAACTTGCCAAAAGTAAAGCTAACCTTAAAAATGAAGATATTGATATGATATTTGGTGGAGATTTGTTAAATCAGATAATATCGGCAAGCTTTGGCTCTATGCAACTTGAAATACCTTTCTTTGGTGTATATGGTGCTTGTTCAACCATTTGCGAATCTATTCTTTTAGCATCTTGCATGGTGGAGGGAGGCTTTGCAAATAATGCGTTATGTTGTGCAAGTTCACATTTTTCAAGCGCTGAAAGGCAATATCGGTTTCCGCTTGAGTACGGCAGTCAGCCAACACCAACCTCTCAATGGACGGTTACGGGTGCAGGCTGTAGTGTTGTTTCTTCGCAAAAATCAGAAATACAAATTGTTGCAGGAACAGTAGGTAAAATCATTGATTTAGGAATAAAAGATGCAAATAATATGGGTGCGGCAATGGCACCTGATGATGTTAAAATAAGACCATACCCAATAAATGCAGGCGTGGTCTTTTTCTGTATATAAATAAGGGGGGGAGGAAAAAACTGTATAAACGTTTTTCACAAGGTTAAAAATATCAATAAAAATAAGAAAGGAATGGCAAGTTATGTTAAATTCTTTTGATTTAGCTATGTTAAAAAATGTTGCTGTTACTGAATGTTCAATAGATAACCTTGTTGATTTGCGTAACGTAAATATTGATGTTAAAAAATCTGTGCCTGAAAAAATAAACGACTATTTTTTGCAAATTAAAAACCCATATATTTTTAAAATAGGCGATATAAAAGTAAAGATAAATTTTAACGAAAATCGTACTTTTGCAGAAACTTTAGGCACAGTGATTTTGAATGAAAATAACAGAAAAATCACCACAT
>JAZOMK010000219.1:0-2182 GCA_045653985.1 Clostridia bacterium
AACAGCACAACAAAAACTTCCGCTTTACCTTAACCACCAACGGCGTTTTAATTGATGATGACGTTATTGATTTTGCCAACCGTGAAATGTCAAACGTTGTACTTTCCCTTGACGGCAGAAAAGAGGTTCACGATAAGTTCCGTGTTGACTATAATAACGTTGGCTCATGGGAGAAAATTGTGCCCAAGTTCCAAAAGCTTGTTGAAAAGCGTGGCAATAAGGATTATTATATGCGCGGTACTTTCACCCATCATAATCCTGACTTTTTGGAGGACATTAAAACCATGCTTGATTTAGGCTTTACCGAATTAAGCATGGAGCCTGTTGTTTGCCCTAAAGGCGATCCATCAGAATTAACTGAGGAAGATTTGCCCATCGTTTTACAGCAGTATGAGGATCTTGCAAAACTTATGCTTCAAAAGGATAAAGAGGGCAAGCCTTTCACATTCTATCATTATATGATTGATTTAACAGGTGGTCCTTGCATTTATAAGCGCATTTCAGGCTGTGGCTCAGGTACTGAGTATATGGCTGTTACCCCCTGGGGCGATTTATACCCCTGCCATCAGTTTGTTGGCGATGAAAAGTATCTTTTAGGTAACGTTTTTGATGGTGTAAACAACAAGCCTGTTATTGATGAGTTTATGTCCTGCAACGTTTATGCACGTGAGGAATGTAAAAATTGCTGGGCGCGTCTTTACTGCTCAGGCGGATGTGCCGCCAACGCATACCACGCAACAGGTAGTGTAAAAGGCATTTATGAGTACGGTTGCAAGCTCTTTAAAAAGCGCATGGAATGTGCAATAATGGTACAGATCGCACAATTAACCAACTCATTATGACTTGGTTATTAGGTGAAGAAGAATGACAACGCCCATCTGCGATTTTGTTGAAAAATACAAAGCGAAAAACCCCCAGCGTTTTCATATGCCGGGGCATAAAGGCAAAAGTTATTTAGGCTTTGAGGAATATGATATTACCGAAATTTCGGGGGCAGACAGCTTATTTGAGGCTTCGGGTATCATTAAGGAAAGCGAAAATAACGCAAGCAATATTTTCTCTGCCCACACCTTTTATTCTTGTGAGGGTTCGTCCCTTTCAATTAAGGCGATGGTGTACCTTACCTCACTTTGGGCAAAGGAGAATAATAGGCAAAATAAGATTGTTGCTTTCAGAAACGCCCATAAGTCATTTTTATATGCTTGTGCCCTTACAGATACCGCAGTTACGTGGTTAAAAGGCAACGATTCCACCTATCTTTCCTGCACGCCTACTGTTGATGAAATTGAATCTGCAATAAAACAAGAAGCTTCTCTTCCATCTGCCATTTACGTTACTTCGCCCGATTATCTCGGCAATATGGCTGACTTATGCACGATTAAGCATATGTGCATAAAATATAATATGCTTCTGATTGTGGATAATGCACACGGTGCATACCTTAATTTTATAGGCGAGCATCCTTTAAGAAAGGGCGCTGATATGGTTTGCGATTCTGCCCACAAAACGTTAAGCACTTTAACCGGTGCAGGGTATCTGCATATAAGCAAAAGCGCACCTGAAATCTTAAAAAACAACGCAAAATTCGCTATGGAGGTTTTTGCATCAACAAGCCCATCCTACCTGATTTTGCAATCACTTGATAAGTTTAACTCAATGGCACAAAGCTTTGCATCGAGGCTCAATTACTTTCTGCCCTTTATAGGCTTTATCAAGGAAAAGTTAATTGACCACGGCTTTACACTTTACGGCAACGAGCCTTTAAAAATCACCATTCAAACAAAGCCCTACGGCTACCGCGGTTTTGAGCTTGGTAAAATTTTAGAAAAGAAAAACGTTTTTCCTGAATTTTATGATGATGATTTTTTAGTTTTTATGTTGCCAATCAGCAAAGATGCTTTAATGAATTTGGCTGAAATTTTATTTTCAATACCAAAAAAAGAGCCGATTTTATCTGAACAAATCCCCTTTAAAATGCCCAAAAAGGCAATGGATATCCGCGCCGCGCTGTTTTCGCCCTTTGAGGAGGTAAGCACAAAGGACGCCCTTAACCGTGTGCTTGCAGCACCATCCGTTTCCTGCCCGCCCGCAGTACCCATCGTGGTTTCAGGGGAAGTCATCGACGAAACCTCCCTCCACCTTTTTGAGTATTACGGCGTTGAAAAGTTAAAGGTTGTAAAAT
>JAZOMK010000220.1:0-5678 GCA_045653985.1 Clostridia bacterium
TTCTGTTGTTGGCGGTGTTGAAAGCGGAGTTTTAACTGAAAACGTGTGCCTTTGCCTTGATATTGGTACTACAACACTTGCTTTGGCACTTGTTTCTCTTGATAATTCTGAAATAATCCGCACAATTACCGCACCCAATCCGCAACGTGTGTTTGGGGCAGACGTTATTTCGCGTATTGATTACGCAACAAAAAACGGCACCGTCGATTTGCAGGCGGTACTTTTAAATAAAATAAATGAATTGATTGATGAATTGCTTAATTCATTTAAACTTGGTAAGGTTGAAAGAATGTTTGTTGCAGGTAATACCACCATGCTTCACATTTTTTATGGCATTGATTGTTCTTCTTTAGGCGTAAGTCCGTACAAACCTGTGTTTATAGAAGAAAAGAAAACAGATGCTTCAACCTTAAATATTAAAAAGGTTCAGGAAGTTATTTCTTTGCCGGGCATTTCGACCTTTGTAGGCGCTGATATTGTTGCGGGTATAAATTATATAGGGCAGATAGAAAATGACTATAGAATTTTACTTGATTTAGGCACTAATGCCGAAATTGCGCTATATTCAAAGGATAAAATATTGTGTACCGCGGCAGCGGCAGGCCCTTGCTTTGAGGGTGCAAATATTTCTTATGGTATGAGTGCATCAGAAGGCGCAATTTACGCCTATTTTAATGATGGTACTTATAAAACAATAGGTAAAGGCGAATCTAAAGGCTTGTGCGCAACGGGACTTATTGACGTTATAAAAGTTCACGTAGAAAATGGAGATATTGATGAAAGCGGATATCTTGAGGATGATCCTATAATCATCAGTAAAAACGTTTCTCTTTCAGGGCAGGATATACGTGAATTTCAGCTTGCAAAGTCAGCAATCCGCGCGGCTATTGAATGCTTAATGAAAAAAGCAGACGTTGATTTTTCAAAAATCGAAGGCTTATACGTTGCAGGCGGTTTTTCGCAAAGCCTTAACGTTGAAAATTCGGCTTATTTAGGCTTAATACCAAGTGAACTTAAAAATAAGTTCCACGGCATAAATAATGCAAGCCTTTTAGGTACGGTAAAATTTGCTTGTGAAGAAAATAAAAAATTAGAATTTCTTAAAGGTGCTGAGTACGTTAATCTTTCAATGGATTCGCTTTTCTCAGAACATTTTATGGAATATATGATGTTTTAATACAATAAAGGAGAATTATTATGATTTTTGATTTTAATGATTATCGTAATAAGGTGTACGGCTGTTTTGTTGGTAAATGTGTAGGCGGTACACTTGGCATGAAGTACGAAGGTAAACTTGATTATAACTACGTTACCTATTATAATCCCGTACCAACCGAGATGATTCCCAATGATGACCTTGATTTACAGGTAGTAAACCTTGAAACCGTATTACGTTCAGGTTTGCCTGTTTCAAGATATTATTTAGGCGAAATATGGAAGTATCATATTTCTGACTTCTCGCCGGATGAATATGCAGTAGGCGTAAGCAACTACAAGCTTAAAATGTATGCGCCTTTAAGCGGAATTTACAGAAATAAATTCTATGCAGGTATGGGTGCCGCTATTAGAAGCGAACTTTGGGCTTGTCTTGCACCTGCAAACCCCGCTTTAGCCGCAAAGTTTGCAAGAGAAGACGCTTGTACCGACCACTATGCTGACGGTATCTATGCTGAAATGTTCCTTGCCGCAGTTGAAAGTGCCGCCTTTGTTGAAAAAGATTTAATCAAACTTATTGACATCGGTATGCAGTATATTGCTGATGGCAGTAAGCTTAAAAACGCTTTCTGCGACGTTATAAAATGGTATAACGAAAGCGTGGATATTTTAGATGTTCGCGCAAAAGTTCTTGAAAACTACTATTCAGAAAACTGGACAGACGTTATAATTAACCTTTCCTTTATTCTTTTATCATTGTTAAGCTGTGAAAATAGCTTTGATAAGGCAATTTGTACCGCAACAAGCCTTGGCTATGATGCTGATTGTACTGCCGCAACGGTAGGCTCAATCTTTGGCATTATGGATCCTAACGGCATTGATGAAAAGTGGACGGCACCTATTGGTGATAAAGTGCTTTTAAGTAACGGTGTTATCAATATGCACGAACCTCTTTCCATTGATGATTTCTGCGATAACGTTATTTTCCTTGCAGGTCAGGTTGAAAAATTCTATTCAACGGGCGTTACTTTAGCTGTGCCTGCAGATTTTAAGGACGTAAAAATCGGTGCACCTTGGCAAAAGAGTTGGGAAGAAATGTATAATTGGCAGGAAAATTTAAAGGAATCACTTATCTTAGTAAAACCCTTTAGCGTAACTCTTGCTTATCCTGAAACTGTTGGATGCTTCCCTGAAAAGGAAAACAACTTTACTTTAAAAATTACAAATACCACCGATGCCAAACTTCAGGGCGAAATTTCACTTAGTATGCCTGCAGGTTTTGATATCAGCCTTAAAAATGCCGAAATTTCACTTAATGTTGGCGAAAGTGCAAATATACCTTTTATTGTTAAAATTACCGCGCTTAAACGTCGCGTACCCCTTAACTTGCTTACAATTAACCTTCATGTAAACGGCATGATTATTGAAGCAGAGGCAGGCTTGCCTGTTTCAGCACCATGGGCAGTTGAAAACCTTAAAAATGGCGAAAAATCAACTGCTGAAGCTTGCGGAAGCTTCTTCGATATTCCTGCCGGCGCATATAAGTACAGCGCAACCTTTATTTCAAGTGCTGAAAGAAGCTTGCGTATTACTGCAAGCGGTAAACGCACCTTTACCGTTTACTTAAATGGCGAAGAAGTATTTAAACGTGAGTACAGAGGCTACGTGCCTGCATATCACCGTGAATATGACTGGTTCAGGGTACACGCACTCCGCGGTGCAAACCTTGTTGAAGTTGTGTTTAATGATGAACCTGAAGGCGAATTCTTCTTCTGCTTTGCTGAAGATACACGCTTGCCTAATATGGTTGACAGTATGGAAAGAATGTAATATACAAAAACGAGGATGTTTTTTTGATACATCCTCGTTTCTTATTTTTTTAAATAACGATAATACCTAAGATATCGCAAAGTCCTTTAATAAGGTCGTAATTATCACCATAAGAAATTATGTAGTGCTGGCACATAACTTTTTCAGCAAAATCAGGAACATCATCAAGTAAAACTTCAAGTCCGGGTAACTGGGGTGCGGGCTGTGTCCAACCGGCTTCTTCCCATTTTCTTGGTGTAATGCCGTCGCCAACAACCATGTGCATATAGTAGATGCCATCATCATAAGTAAGTCGGCACATTGTAACCTTGCCTGTTTTAACCTTGCTTACGTTTAAGATGCCCTCTGAAAGTTCGCCAAATGCGGCGGGCATAACGGTAATTTCACCATCAGTTGCCTCGGAGGGAATGTAATCAGGTACGCCTGCAAGTACGCGGTCGGTAAAGAACTCATAAAACTCAAGGTAGTATGCACATTGACCTGTAAGATACTTAACCATAAGCTGGGTAATGTTGCCAAGTGAATCGTTTTCAGGTATGGTGCAAAGTCCCTCTTCATTGGCAAGAAGCATAAAGATTGGGGCAGGGGGGAAGCCTAAAAGCTTTTTCATACCGTCAACGTCTTTAAGCGAGATAGCTTTGTAGCCACGCTCATCACAAATTGACTTAATTGCTAAGTAATAGCCTGCGGCTTTCTTCATGCTGTCGGGGTTAGCGGGCTTTAAGAAGTTCCACTTGCTCATTACGTTATCAATAACTTGTTGCTTTGCTTCTTCCGTAACTTTCTGATAACGCTGTTCAATTTCAAGCATCTCAAAAGTTTCAATTTCAGGACCAATCTGTCTTTTAAGTGAGCCACCATCATAAAGAGTGCCGTAAAGATTCATATCTCTGTAACCTGCCATACCGCTTTTTACGTGGCGGAGCTTTTCAGCCGCGGCTGATGCAACTGCAAAGTTATAAACCTTCTTTGAGTTTGTTGGCAAGCCGATAATATCGTAAATATATTTGAAGTTGTAGCCTAAATCATAGAAAGTTTTTCTTAATGCGGTAGTACCTGCCTGGTCGGCTGTGGTAACAAGACGGTCGCCTTCCATCCAACCGCAAAGTCCCTATAATACCATAGGTTTATGGCGAATATGCTCCGCAACTTTTATAACTGCATGGCTTGGTATCCAACCTGCAACACAGCAGATAAGCACGTCGAAATCCCTGTTTTTAAGGGCATCAACTGCTTTTTTTATGTCTTTTTCTTCATAATCGTCAGTAACGGGATAAACACTTATAAGGTCAAGACCTTCCTTTTTAAGTGCGTCCTCCGCGCATTTACACTTATTGATAATAATGTCGATGTGGGTATTAACCTCACCAAAACCTACAAATGCAGCTTTAATCATATCAATTTTCCTTTCTTACGTTTAAAATATTATCAATTTCAATAAATCTTTCATAAACTTCGGTATAGTCAGTACCATCGGGCAGATATTCTTTATCAAGTAAAATCATTTCTGCCGCCTTTTCAACGGATTCAAATATCCCTGCACCAACACCTGCAAATATGGCAGAACCTAATGTTGCCGTTTCCTTGTTTTTTAAGGTGATAAGCTTTTTGCCTGTAAGGTTAGCCTTCATATTGCACCAAAGGGGACTTTTTGCACCGCCACCCATAATGCGGATTTCATCAATGGGAACTGCAAGATAATCAAGATTACTTTTAAGCATGCACGTAATTGATTCCATAATACTTCTAACAAAGTGGGCAGGTGTGTGTTCGGGTGTTATCCCTGTAAAACTTCCGCGTGCCGATGGGTTATACTTGGGCATAGTTGAACCGCACAAATAGGGCAGGAAGGTAACACCGTCAGAACCAACAGCAATATCTTTTGCCATTTCGTCAAGCTCTTTAAAATCTTTATTCTCTAAAAATTTATCCCTGAACCATTTTAATGCCATGCCTGCGGTAGGACTCCATGAAAGCAAGCAGTATGAGCCATCATAACAATAATGGCAAGGTACTATGCTGTCCTTTTTAAAGGGCGGAATGGTTTTTGTAGGTACGTATATAACCATTGTTGTACCTGTCATTTCGCTGATAATGCCTTCCTTAACAACACCTGCGCCTACTGCACCTGCAATCTGGTCGATGGCAGAGGTTATAATTTTTATGTTTTTATATTCGCCAACGTATTTTGCGCTGTCAAGAAGCTCAGGTAGCTGCTCATTTTTTACACCGATAAAATCAAGCATTTCATCCCACCAGATGCTATTGTGTATATCAAAATAAATGGTTGATGATTGAAGGGTTTTTTCGGTAACGAACTTACCGGTTAATTTGTATAAAAGATAATCTTCTAAAAGAAAAATCTTTTTCGTTTTCTTGAAAACTTCAGGCTCGTTATTTTTTACCCATAAAAGCTTTGATGCAGGCCATGTTGCCGTAACTTCAGGCTGGCCCGTAACTTCATAAACTTTTTTTGCCGTGAAGTGTTTTTCAATATCTTCTGCTTCTTTTGTTGCACGGTTATCAAGCCATACGATAGCATCCCTTAATGGATTTCCGGATTCGTCAGTAAGAATCAGCGTTTCACATTGGGTATCTATTGCAAGGCAATCAACGGTGTAATGCTTTGTAACTTCGTTTATAACGTTTTGCAATAATAGCCAATACTTTTCTGCCTCAAATTCAACAATATC
>JAZOMK010000221.1:0-2874 GCA_045653985.1 Clostridia bacterium
GGCACTCAATCATTGCTGTTGATGCTTTAAAGGCAGGTATAAACGTTTTCTGCGAAAAGCCTGATGCAATTAACGTTGAGGAAGCCGAAAAAATGAAAAAAGCGGCTGAGGAAAGCGGCAAAACCTTAATGGTTATGCGTAATAACCGCTTTAGAGACGGCTCAATTTACCTTAAAAATTTTATTGATGCAGGCAAAATGGGCGAAGTTTACGCTGCACGTTGCGGCTGGCAGAGAAGACGTGGTATCCCCGGCAAGGGCGGTTGGTTTACAACAAAGGCTCTTTCAGGTGGCGGCCCGTTAATCGACTTGGGCGTTCATATGATTGACCTTGCTGTATGGCTTATGGGCAACCCCACACCCGTTGCAGTTTCAGGCTCAACCTACACCAAGTTTGCAAATACAAAGGTTTCCGATTCAACCCACACCCGCTATGGCGACAAAAACGAAAACGGCACTTTTGATGTTGAAGATTTAGCAATGGGTATGATTCGTTTTGATAACGGTTGCGTTATGCAGGTTGAATTCTCATGGGCATCAAATATTGAAAAGGAAGAGAACTTCGTTGAGCTTCGCGGTGAAACTGCAGGCGCAAGAATTTCAAGCCACGATCCTTTAAAGATTTTTGTTGAGGAATATGGCAAAACTGCTGACCTTCTTCCCAATATCAAGGAAACACATTCAGGCCACGAAAACAATTTAAGACACTTTATTGACGTTATTTCAGGCAAGGCTGAACCTCAGTTTGTTCCTCAGCAGGGCCTTGATATGATAAAGATTCTTCAAGGCTTCTATAAATCAGCCCAAGAAGGCAGAGAAATTTTATTATAAGGAGAAATTAAAATGATTAGAGTTACTATTTGGAATGAATTTCGCCATGAAAAGAAAGTGGATGAAGTTAAGGCACTTTATCCCAATGGTATGCACGCAGTAATCAAGGAATTTTTAGATAAAAATGATGATATTACCTGCCGTCTTGCCGCACTTGATGACCCCGATTGCGGTCTTCCCCAGGAAGTTATTGATGAAACTGACGTTTTAATTTGGTGGGGACATATGCACCATAGGGAAGTTCCTGATGAAGTTGTTGAACGCGTGCAAAAGGCTGTTCACGCTGGCATGGGACTTATCGTGCTTCACTCAGGCCATCATTCAAGAATTTTTAAGGCGCTTATGGGTACACCTTGCTCACTTGGCTGGCGCGAAGTTGACTTTGAACGTGTTTGGGTAATTGATCCTTCCCATCCCATTGCACAAGGCATTGAAAGATATTTCGAACTCGAAGAGGAAGAAGTTTACGCAGAACCTTTCTCAATTCCTGAACCTGACCAGCTTGTTTTTGCAGGTTGGTATGAAGGCGGCGAACTTTTTAGATCAGGTTGCTGTTATAAGCGCGGTCATGGAAACATTTTCTATTTCCAGCCCGGCCACGAAACTTTCCCCACTTTCTATAATGAAAACATCCAAAAGATTATTACCAATGCTGTTCGTTGGGCAAAACCTATTATTAGGCAAGAGATTCTTTGCCCTCGCATTGAGAAGATTGCAGAACGCAAAAATTCTTAAAACTGTATCGAGCGCGAGATTCCCTTGCAAACATAAAACCCTACTTGCGTAGGATTTTATTTGCTGTGTTACGCAGAGGAAAAAAGCTCAATCACTTACTGTTATGTAAGCTCATTCGCTTTTTCCCCTACGTGCCTTGCCTTGCAAGGTTTCTCACACTCTTAAGGTTGCGTGCGGTATAATCGTTCAGTCACTTACCGTTATGTAAGCTCCTTCACGAATAACCTTTACTCACCTGATTTTCAAGCTTTTTTGTCTAAAAAGCATTGTGGGGCATAAATTTTTGTGGTATAATTTTATAAAAATATAAAAAAGTGGGTAATATTATGGTTTGGATAATGGCGGCGGTGCTGTCGGCATTTTTTGCAGGATTAACATCAATACTTGCTAAGTGCGGAATCAGAAAGACGGACTCTGACCTTGCAACGGCAATAAGGACGATAGTTGTGCTTATTTTCTCATGGGTAATGGTGTTTGTTGTAGGCTCAGGCGGTACTATCAAGGATATTGGAATAACATCGCTTATATTCTTAGTTCTCTCGGGTTTTGCAACGGGCGCATCGTGGATATGCTATTTTAAAGCACTTTCAATGGGCGATACAAATAAGGTTGTACCCATTGATAAATCAAGTACCATTTTAACCATTATTTTAGCGATTATCTGCTTTGAGGAACGAAGCAATTTAGTAATGAAACTTGTTGCAACAGTTATCCTTGCTGTCGGCATTTTCTTGATGGTTGAAAAAAAGCAAAAAGGCGAAACCAAGCAAAGCAAATCATGGATGATTTATGCTGTGCTTGCGGCTGTTTTTGCGGCATTAACTTCTATCCTTGCAAAAGTAGGAATTTCAGGGGTTGAATCAAATTTAGGTACGGCAATACGTACGGCTGTAGTTCTTATTATGGCATGGGCTATCGTCTTTGCGCGCGGCAAGCAGAAACAACTTAAACATATTGATAAAAGGGAGCTTTTGTTTATTGGCTTATCAGGTCTTGCAACGGGTGCATCGTGGCTTTGCTACTATTACGCAATACAAAATGGCGATGTAAGTGTAGTTGTGCCTATTGATAAGTTAAGCATTATCGTAACTGTAATATTCTCATACTTTGTATTTAAAGAGAAACTTTCCAAAAAGGCATTTTTCGGTCTTTGCTTGATGGTTGTGGGCACGCTTTTAACGGTGTTCTTTAAATAATAATAAATCCGCCTGAAAATATCGGGCGGATTTTTGCAAAATTTGACAAATTAAGCTAAAAGTTATATAATATCAAAAACAAACGATGATTTTTTTAGGAGAAAATTATGGCA
>JAZOMK010000222.1:0-1416 GCA_045653985.1 Clostridia bacterium
GTATGCAAAAGTTTAGTAAAGTTGCGCCGGAAAAAGAAGTTATAAGCGATAAAACAACAAATGATATCCGCACAATAGAATTTTCATTTAATACTGAAAAATACTATCGTGTAAACGCAAAAATATATCTTTCTTTAAAAACAAAAAATGCACCCGTCGCAATTATGTTTCCTCCCCATAGCCCGGGCTGTTCCCCGGCAACTACATGGTGGGATACAAAACCAATTCAAAGTGCAATTATTGGCAACGATACACCTGAAAATATGTGCATACGTGCAGTTGAACAGGGTTTTACGGCAATTTCCATTGATTTGCGCGATGAGTGTTTTGAAGAAACAATGATAAATCACTTAATGGGCAGAACAACCATAGGCGAGCGCGTGTGGGATGTTAAGTGTCTTTTAGATATTATCGAAAGCGATTATTCTGATATAATAAGCACTGATTTTGTTGCTTGCATGGGCGAAGGTAACAGCGGTTTATCTGCTTTATACGCAGGCGTAATTGAGGATAGAATAAAGCTTATAGTTTCCTCAAATGCTGTAAGCTCGTTTAAGGAGCTTGCTGAAAATCGCAACAAGCATTGCGCTTGTGAGTTCGTACCTCAGCTTGCAAAGTATTTTAAAATGGATGACGTTATAAAAATGGCATATCCAAAATATTACGTGCAGGTGAACAGTACGGGCGATGTAAGGTTCGATATTTCAGATACCAAAGCAGTATTTGATAATGCTTTTTCCGTTTATAAAAATATGGGTACAGAAGATAAGTGCAAGTACATTCATATAAATGGCGAAAGAAAATTCCACGCTGATAAGGTGTGGAAAATCGTTGATGATTTTATTAAATAGCGGGGTGATTTTTTATGAATAAAGCTTTTAAAAACGTAACACTTTTAATGCAAGAAATGAAACCTGCTATGGCTTATGATGGCTCCGACCTTGCTTCATGGCAAAAAAATGCGCGTGCAAAACTATCAGAGCTTCTTGGCATGGAATCATTTACTAAGGTTGAAGCTGACTTCAAAATAGAATTTTCAAAGGAAATTGATTGGGCAAAAGAAATTCGCTTTACCTATCAAACCGAAGAAGGCTATCGCGTACCATGCCATTTGTTTTTGCCTTTAAACGCTAAAAAATCGCCGCTTATGATAGCGTTACAAGGCCACTCAAAGGGTATGCACATTTCAATGGGACGTACTAAATATGAGGGTGAAACAGTTGGCGGCGACCGTGATTTCTGCGTTCGTGCCGTAAAAGAGGGCTTTGCCGCTATTGCTTTAGAGCAACGCGGCTTTGGCGAATGTGGCGGTGATAAGGATGGTCCTTGCTGTGAAAAATCAAATTATCCCAATTTCTTTTTAGGCAGAACAACTATCGGTGAGCGTGTTTGGGATATTATGCGCCTTATTGACGT
>JAZOMK010000223.1:0-3336 GCA_045653985.1 Clostridia bacterium
GGTGTTCCCCTTTACACCAAGGTACAGCAATCTGTTGACGGCATGGTAAGGGTAGTACGTGAAGATGCGCAAGGCATCCGCGTTATAAAAGCACTATCAAAGGTTGATTACGAAAATGCACGTTATGATAAAGCAAATAAAATATTAAAGCAAAACGAATTAAAAGCAGGCATAATTATGGGTATAGTAAACCCAATTATGACTTTACTTATGAACATAGGCATTGTTGCAGTTGTTGCCGTAAGTGCTTACTTTGTTGCAAATAACACTTCAAGCGCAACTACAGTTATCGCCTTTATGCAGTATTTTACGCTTATATCAATGGCAATGATGTCCCTTTCAAGAATGTTCGTTTCCTACACCAAATGCGCCGCATCAGCCAATCGAATTTCGCGTGTTTTAAACAAAGAAAGTGAATTAAAAACGATTCAGGATGATGCTTTAGGAGATCCTGCATATCACATTGCCTTTGAAAACGTAACCTTTTCATATCTTGGCAAAGAAAATAACGTTAAAAACGTTTCCTTTAAATTAAAGAAAGGTGAAACACTTGGTATAATCGGTGCAACTGGAAGCGGCAAATCAACGCTTTTGCGCCTACTTATGCGCTTTTATGATGTCGATAACGGATTCATCCGCATAAACGGCAAAGATGTACGCGCTTACACAAAAACAGAACTCAGCGCAATGTTTGGTGTAGTTTTCCAAAATGATTTTATCTATGCCGATACAATTAACGAAAACATACGTTTTGGGCGTGATATCTCTGATGAAGACATTATAAAAGCTGCAAAAATTGCCCAAGCGCACGAATTTATTTCTTCTTTTACCGATGGCTATTCTCACGCAGTAACTACAGCGGGAACAAATCTTTCGGGCGGACAAAGGCAACGTTTGCTTATCGCACGTGCTATAGCAAATAAACCTGAAATTCTTGTGCTTGATGATTCCTCATCTGCCCTTGATTATAAAACCGATTTAAACCTGCGTTTAGCATTATCTGAAAATCTCCCCTCCTCAACCGTTATAACCGTTGCACAAAGGGTAAGCTCAGTTAAAAACTGCGGTATTATTCTTGTAATTGAAAACGGTGTTATTATCGGTTGCGGTAAACATGATGAGCTTATTAACTCCTGCCATGAATATAAGGAAATAAGCGATTCTCAGATGGGAGGTGCTTTCCTTGACTGATAAAACAAAAAAGAATAAAAACAAAATCTTTTTAAGGTTAAGCAAGTACGTTTTACAGCAATGGCCCCTGTTTTTTATTGCATTGCTTTTGACGCTTGGCGCAAACCAATTATCACTTTTAGGCCCTAAATATTCAGGTGCCGCCATTGACGCCATCGAATTTGAAAGCGGTGTAAACTTCCCCGTTGTATGGCAAAACGTTTATCTTATGATTGGTTGTTACGTTATATCCGCATTGCTTACCTATCTGCTTTCAGTAATTATGATTCATTTAAGCCAGCGCATAACTTACAAAATGCGAAAGCAGGTTTTCGAAAAGCTTACATCGCTACCGGTAAATTACTTTGATACCCACGCAACGGGCGATATCATAAGCCATCTTTCATATGATATTGATACCATCAACAGCACACTTTCTCACGACCTTATTCAGGTTATGACAAGTATTTACACCGTTGTAGGCTCACTTGCTTTTATGTGGCAAATATCAAAGCCGATGATTCTTATTTTTGCCTTTACCGTACCTATTTCTATTCTTTTTACAAAATACCGTTCAAAAATCGTCCGTCCGCTTTTTGGTAAGCGCGCAAAAAAATATGGTGAACTTAACGGTTTTGCAGAAGAAATGCTTACAGGCTCGCGCACCATTTCGGCTTACGGAACGCAGGACGTTATATCAGGGCGCTTCAACAAAATTAACGATGAAGCAATGGATGCCTTCTATCGCGCAGAATATAGTAGCGCATTGTTATTTCCCACAATAAACCTTATTAACAATATTTCATTGACGCTGGTTGCCGTTATTGGCGGAATTTTATATATGTTTTCACAAAACGGCACCGTATTAGCCACATCAACCTTCTTTATCACACTTGGCGGAGTTGCCCAATTTGTACAATACTCAAGAAAATTCGCAGGACCAATCAACGAATTTTCAAATATTCTCCACGAAATTCAATCAGCACTATCTGCCGCTGAACGTGTATTTAACATTCTTGACGAAGAGCCTGAAAAGGCAGATGCTTTGGATGCTAAAGAAATGCCCACCGTTCTTGGCGACGTGTCCCTTAACAACGTAACCTTTGGCTATACAGAAGACAAAATCATATTAAAAGACGTTTCAGTTCACGCAAAAAAGGGACAGACGGTAGCAATAGTAGGTCCTACAGGCGCAGGCAAAACCACAATTATCAATCTTTTAATGCGCTTTTACGACCATCAAAAAGGCGAAATTCTTATTGACGGCATCCCCTCAATAAACATCAAGCGTGCTGATTTACGCCTTGCTTTTAACATGGTACTTCAGGAAACGTGGCTTTTCTGTGGCAGCATATATGATAATATCGTATATGGCAGAGAAGATGCCACCCCTGACGAAGTCTTTAATGCGGCAAAGGCGGCAAAAATTCACACGTATATTGAAAGTTTGCCCGATGGTTATAATACTATACTTTCCGACGATGGCATAAATATTTCAAAAGGACAAAAACAGCTTATAACCATTGCCCGCGCGTTTTTATCAAAAGCACCAATACTTATTCTTGATGAAGCAACCTCAAACGTTGACTCACGCACAGAAATACAGATTCAAACTGCGATGACAGCACTTATGGAAAACAAAACCTGCTTTATTATCGCCCACCGCCTTTCAACAATACAAAATGCCGACACCATCTTGGTTGTTAAGGATGGCACCATTATTGAGCAAGGCAACCATGAAGAACTTATTAAAAAAGGCGGATTTTACAGTTCACTTTACACTTCACAGTTCCATTGATTATTAGAAAACGGCTCAGCACAAAAGTGCAGAGCCGTTTGTTTTTTATTCTACCCCATTCATATCCATTAACACGCACAAATCACCAAAGCTTTTATTGTATTGTGTTTTTGTTATTGCGCCCTTTTCAAGGAAAGTATCAAGAGTTTTCTTTTGGTTGCGGAAAAGTTCTGTTTTTTGCCAGCGTTCCTTTGTCAATAAGGAAGAATGTCCTGTGCGAATTTCATTTAAAAGGGGAACTTTTATCCCCTCCGTTGTCTTTTTAAAAACAAAGCCAAGCTTTTGCTGAACTCGCTTTGATTTTTCATTGCCATCATAGTACCCGCACCAGATTCTTTCCATTTTAAGATTTAAAAAGGCATATTTCA
>JAZOMK010000224.1:0-4262 GCA_045653985.1 Clostridia bacterium
TATCAATGCAAGGAACCCGAAAAACGCGCCTACACTGCTTGCAAACTGCACCACGGGATAAACATAAAACTCAGCAAACGCACCTAAGCCGATATGTGCTTTACCTGCTTCATACGCATATCCTATTGCCTCGCCATATTCATCAGCAATTTTCATAGAATCATTGAACCATGAAAAACAGATATGTATAATGCCGATAACGGAAAGCAAAGTGATAACCGTCATCGTAATTTTTATGGCATCATTTTCAGGCTTCTTGATTGCAATTTTAATTACACCCAGCACCATAAGCAACACGGGGATAGCATATGCACCGATACCGAAAGTACCGCGCATAAAGCCATCAGCAACGTAAGTTTTAATTACACTTTCAGCCTTTATCAACAAAGATATCATAAGAAGTATGCCGATTAGTATAAGGACTACGCCCGTAATCTCGTTACTTCTGTTTTTATTCTGTTTTACTGCCTTTTTAGTCTCTTTTTTCTTTTTCTTAGGCATTTATATACCTCGCTTTAGCTTTATATAAATATTATTATATCATATAAATTTGATAAAATAAAGTTATATTTGTGTTAATCTTAAATAAAATTCGTCTTTTTCGCTTACTTTTCCGACAACAGATGCACTTAAACTGCTAAAATCAAAAATCGACTTGATATTTTTATTTATATCGTCCATTGTTACGTTGTTGATTTTTTCAATAACCTCATCCATAGTAAGCACTTTATCGTTCAACAAAAGAACTTTACCGTTACGGTTCATCCTTGCAACTGCGCTTTCAAGACCAAGCACAAAGCTGCCCTTGTGTTGTTCCTTTGCTTCAAAAAACTCTTGCTCGGTAATGCCGTTTTTAAGAAGCTTGTCCCCCTCATCAAGTATAAGCTCTAAAACAGTTTTCGCTTGCTGAGGATTCATGCCTGCGTAAATTGTATGAACACCGCTGTTCACCGTTGAAGCAAGGTATGCGTAAATTGAATAAGTCATACCGTTTTGCTCTCTCACGCGCTGAAAAAGCCTGCTTGACATTCCTCCGCCAAACACACTTGAGATAATGCCTTGTGCAAAATAATTATCGCTTTTTTGGCTTACGCCCGGTAAACCCAAGCAAAGGTTCACTTGTTCAATATCTTTGTTTACAAGAATTACTCCGCCTTCAGGCTTGTCCTTAGGCTCAGCCTTTTGGGGTTTTGAACCGCCCTTTAATTTTGAGCCAAGCTTTTCTTCAAGCATAAAAAGCACTTCGGTTTTATTAAAATTACCTGCAACGGAAACTACGATATTTTCAGGCACGTAGGTCT
Organism: Clostridia bacterium; assembly: GCA_045653985.1. Classification (GTDB taxonomy): domain Bacteria; phylum Bacillota; class Clostridia; order Christensenellales; family QALW01; genus UMGS1322. The sequence goes on from JAZOMK010000224.1 coordinate 1,302, forward strand.
TTTCCATATATGCACAGATATCGTTTTTAGTAAAACTTTGTACGTTTTCCTTTGTACCTAAAATAGTTTTACCTAAAGGATGATTGCCGTAATATGCCTTTGCGAGGTTATCGTGGCAGACTTCATCAGGCGTATCTTCAACCATATTTATTTCTTCACACACAACGCCCTGTTCTCTTTTAATATCCTCTTTAAGGAACTTTGAATTAAGCACCATATCGGTTAATAAATCAACTGCGACGCCGTAATGCTCAGAAAGAATGTTTACGTAATAGCAGGTATATTCCTTTGCAGTAAAGGCGTTAAGCTGACCGCCTAAAGCATCAATACAGCCTGCTATTTCTTTGGCGCTTCTGTTTTTTGTGCCTTTAAAAAGCATATGCTCAATAAAATGTGAAATGCCGTTGTTGCTTTCATCCTCAGCAAAACAGCCTGCGCCTACCCAAATACCAACAGAAACAGACCTTAAATGCTGTAACTCCTCCATTGCAACTCTTATACCGTTTGTAAGCCTGAAAACTTCCATTTTTACGTTCTCCAAATAATAATATAATTATATTATATATTATAAGCGGAATTATTGCAATTATTATTTTAAATGCTTTTAAAAACGTATCCCTTTGATTTTAACAGTAAAATTATATCAGGCAATGCTTCCAAGGTTGATGCAGTTGGGTGCATAAGCACAAGGGCGCCGGGTTGAATATTTCTTTCAACGCGCTTATAGATTTTTTCCTTATCGTGGTCGCGCCAATCAATGGTATCAACCGTCCACATAACAGTTTTCATCTTAAAATACTCAGCATCCCCCGAAACAAGATCATTAACATCCCCTGAAGGCGGTGCAAAAAGCGTTGGTGCTTTTCCTATAATATCCCTTATAAGTGTATTTGTGCGCTTAATTTCCTCTCTGCTTTGCTGACGTGTAAGTTTTGTATGCAGTTTATGATTATAGCCGTGATTGCCGATTTCATGACCGGAATTATATATCTTTTTTACCGTATCTTGATTTTTTGCCGCCCAGCATCCACCAATAAAGAACGTGGCTTTTACATTTTCTTTTTCAAAAAGCTTTAAATATTCTTCTACATACTCTTTCCCTTCATAAACGTTTATCATCAAATAGACTTCTTTTTCTTCCGTTTCCATTTTGTAAATTGGTGCAAACGCAGTAACGCTTGCCCCTTCCCTTAAAGAATATCCGCCGATTATAAACAGCATAACAATGATTATCATATTGATAACCAAGGTTTCTTTTAATTTTGATTGCATACCTCTCACACTCCCTTTGAAGTAGTAAATTATATGCAAAAAAACCGCCTGTAATACAGACGGTTAAAAAATATTAAAAATTGCAATTTTGTTTTGTTACATCAGATGAATTTTCAATAAGTGCTTTGCCTTTCATTTCTAACATTTCATCAAAAATCTTTACGTTATCAATGATAGCGCCGTTGACCAAAGAAAGTCTTAACCCAAAATTACCGCGACGTGCCAAAATATCATCAGTTAATTCGGTATATCTATCGCGCATATAAATTTCAATGTTGCGTAAATTAAAATTCTCAATTACGCCGTTATTTCCGTCGATATAATTTTCTGCCGAAGATTCTGAACGGATATTTTCCATCGTAATATTTTTAATTGCAGCACCATTTTTAGTAAAAGCCTCAACAACCCTGCAAGTATTATATGCTGAAATGTTCGAGAAGTTAACATCCTCAATATCTACTTTTTCCAAAGGATTAAGTGAATACGTAGTACAGAATTGGGCAATTACGTAGCTTTTGCTGATAGTTATGTTTGAAATGCGTGCGTGCTTTATGATACCATTGCCTACACCAATACGAAAAGCGCAAACACCTGAATTTATAACGCAGTTGGATATTGAAATGTTTTCACAATGAACGTTCTTGTTTTTCAGCCTGTTTTCACCAGCGCGAAGGGTTATACCATCATCCCCCGTATCAATTATACAATCAGATATCGTTACATTTCTTGACGAATCAATATCAATACCATCAGAATTAAGCATCCAAATAGGATTTTTTACCCTTATGCCGCGCACAAAAACATTTTCACAGCCATGGATAAAACAGCACCAGCAAGGCGAATCAACTATTGTAACATCGCTTATATGCACATTTGTACATTCGATAAAACATATAAGCTGTCCCGGTCTTTTCTTTTCTTCATCCCTTAATTTACTTATACCCATATCCCAATGATAATAAGTCCAGCTTGCTTTTGGGGAAGGTATTTCAGTTACAAAAGCGCAACAGTTTCCGTTAATTTTGCCAAGCCCGGTTATAGATGAATTATCGGTTTCATGGGCAATAATAAGATGCTTACCTACCCATTCTTCCCTTAAAATGCTAAAGTTTTGTTCATAGGCATCAAGTTCATTATAATCATCAACGTTATCAGATGCAATAAGTTCCGCCCCCGCCTGAAGATGAAGTTCAACATTGCTTTTAAGCCAAATAGTTCCGCTTTTATACCTACCGGCAGGAATCGTTACCCTGCCGCCACCTTGTTCAAAGCATTTATCTATCGCACTTTGTATTGCCTTTGTATTGAGGGTTATGCCGTCATTTACTGCTCCGAAATCAACTATGTTCATATTATTCTCCTAACTGCCAATCAATAGGCTTTCTGTTATTCTTTACTAAAAATTCATTGGCTTTTGAAAAGTGTTTACACCCGAAAAAGCCATTATATGCCGACAAAGGACTTGGGTGTGCACAAGTTAAAACAAGGTGTTTTTTATTTGTAATAAGGCCTTGTTTTGCTTTTGCATTAGCACCCCATAATAAGAAAACGCAAGGCTCGGCATACTCATTTACAAGCTTAATAACTTTATCGGTAAAAATCTCCCAGCCTTTATTTTTGTGGGAATTTGCATTGCCTGCCTGAACGGTTAATACAGCGTTCAATAACAGCACCCCATCCTTTGCCCAT